>NZ_CP031220.1 GCF_003346775.1 Malaciobacter mytili LMG 24559
ATGAGTGCAAATCCTAAATTATTAGAGTTCAAATCAAAAATAACTTCAATAGAAGATATTTATGAATTTCTAAATAATTTAAAAAACATAAAAGTTTGGGAGCATAGAGCTTCCAGTACTGCTACTTTTTTAGCAAATCCACTTGCATATGCATTAAGTCAATTAGGTATTTCTTTTACTTTTAACGAAGATATATTATTTGGTACATTAGTACATGAAGCAGTAGATTTTGCTTATAAAAATCCTAATTTACCAATTAGAAAAGCAATTAAAGCTTTAATCTTAAAAGCAGGAGAAGAATACAAATATTTATCAGATGAAAGTAAATTAGAATTTGATAATTTAATTGTTGAAGCTATAAAAGCTTTTAAATTATATTACAGAAATGTAATGCCTTTTAATAAGCTAGTTTGTAGTGAAGAATATCTTGAATTAGAAATTCCTGCTGAATATTTTAGTAATTCTAGAAATATAGGAAGAATAAAATTCAAAGGAACTCTTGATAGAATCTATCAAAAAGATGGTGTTCTAATCTTGTCTGATTTAAAAACAACTAGAAAAAAACTATCAACTGGTTTAAAATGGTCTGATGAATTAACAAATTTATATAATGAAAAAAAAGAAGCAATGAATGAAGTTTCAAAAATTGATGCTCTTATAAAAAAGCATATCAATAGTGAAAGTGAACTTGTAGAACTTGAAAATGAACATCATAAATTGGTTGAAGAATATAATTTGGCAATTCAAAATAAGAAAGCATTTAAATTGATCTCAAAAAAGATTGAGAAAATTGAAAAGCAAATTACAACTTGTAAAGAAAACATAGCAAATATAGAAATCTGGCAAGAAACATTAAAAAATCTTAATCTCAAAATAAGTGATTTAACTAAAAAAATAAATCCATTACTACGAATATATAATGAAGAATTATATAATGCAGAAATTAAAGAGTGCAAAAATAGATATATGTTGCAATTAGCATTATATTCTATGATGTATTCATTTAATTATGGAAAATTAATTAATAAATTTAGAATAGAATTACTTATAAGAGGTAAAGATGGTCCAGAGATTAAAATTTATGAATGGGATTTAATACAAGAAGATTTAATAAAAGCTGAGTCAGTATTAATTCAATTAATAGAGACGATAGAAGCTGTGTTTGATGGAGTTAATCCAAAAATACTTTTTAGACAGAATCCGTATACTTATTATGGTTCTGAATTAAATGATTATTTAAAAAGTTTATAATAACCCCAAAAGGGAGTAGTTGACTCCCTTGGGAGAAATAACTATTCCCTTTAATTAAATATAAAAAGGAAAAAGTTATGGGAAGTTTATCACAATATGCAACAAAAGTTGTTGCTGATAGAAAAGAAAACAGTATTAGTACAATAAGAAAATTATTGGAAATAAAAAAAGAAGAAATAGTTTCATTTGGAGTTGAATTTGAAAGATTTAAATCAACACTAATTAGATTATTTGCAAATAGTGACCTAAATGAGTGTTCTCCAATGTCTGTTGTTGATGCAGCTATGAAAGTTGCTAGTTTAAATCTAGATTTAGATCCTACTCTTGCACAAGCTTATGTAATTGCTAGATACAACAATAAAGAAAAATGTAAAATTGCAACATTTATGATTGGTTATCAAGGTTTATTAGAACTTGCACGTAGAAGTGGAGATGTAAAGAAAATTGAAACTCATATTGTTTGGGAAAATGAAAGATATCAATATTATGTTGGAGAAAATGGTACTGTTATAGAGCACTATCCTTTACGTCCATCAAAACGTGGAAAAGAAAGAATTGCAGTTTATGTTTTAGCATATTTAGTCAATGGTGAAATTTACAAAGAATGGGTATGGGATGAAGAAGTAATTGAAATAAAAAACATGTCTTTAAGTTCAATTAAACCTGACAAACAAAGATATTCACCTTGGGCTGCAAATGTCATATCAGAAGATGGAATGTGGAAGAAAACAGCCATTAGAAGATGTATGAAATATTTGCCAAAATCAAAAGAATTAATTAAATTTTTAGAAGAAGAAGACAATTACAATAGTGATAACTCTACTCTTATTGATGTAAATATAGAAAATAATGAAAACAAGCCAAATGTGCAAAACACAGTTGTAAAACCTCAAACAGTTGAAAGACAACAAGTGCAAAACACAGTTGTAAAACCTCAAACAGTTGAAAGACAACAAGTGCAAAACACAGTTGTAAAACCTCAAACAGTTGAAAGACAACAAGTGCAAAACACAGTTGTAAAACCTCAAACAGTTGAAAGACAACAAGTGCAAAACACAGTTGTAAAACCTCAAACAGTTGAAAGACAACAAGTGCAAAACACAGTTGTAAAACCTCAAACAGTTGAAAGACAACAAGTGCAAAACATTGATCCATTTGCAAATGTTATCGAAGAAAATTTTGATGAACTTTCAATTTTTTAGGAGTAAATGATGTTAAATATATTAGGAACTGTATTATTAGGAATAGTTATTTTTAGTTTATTACTTTATTATTTAATTAAAAAAGCTAGAAATGATAGAGCAGTAAGAAACGACTTACTTGCATTTTCTTACTTAATTATTAATTTAGGACCAAATATTTCAGCTTTTGGAATAATTGAATTAATAACTGCAAATGAACTAAAAGAGAAGTTATTTTTATGTATGTTTATCATACTTGGAATTTTAATTATGCTACTTGGTAGAAAAATTAGAAATATTCTTTATGAGATAACAAAAAATAAAAAGAAAAGAAATCTAATGACAAATGTTGCACTAGGAGTAAAAGATGATTAAAGCACCAAAAACAAAAAGTCAGGTGTTTAAACTTATTTTAAACTTATTGCTACCAACAAATACTGATATTAAAAAAATCAGTAATGGGTATTCGACAATCCGTCATTTGAAAGAGTGTGGAAGTGAAGCCATATATGATGTCAAATCAGATATTGTTAGAATTACAAAACTTAGTAAAGAATATGTAGGTAGTACCTATGAAGACACTACTGAATCAAAGCGGTATAAAGTCATTAGTACAAAAGAAAAAATGATTTTAAAACCACTTTAATAAAAAATATCTTATTTTCGGATCATCCTTATACTTATTAATAATTAGTAAAAAAAATGCTAAACCAAAACCAATTATAGATATGTAGTATAAACTACTGTCTTTTGTTGAGATTATATAAGAAGAAGGGATAATGAAAATTAAGAAAACGTAAAAGTAAATCATATATGCAATCCTTTAAATTTGCATATTTTACAAATAGTTTGCTTTAAATAAGCTAACCCAATTGGGATATTAATTTGTCCCAAATTGGGACAGAGTATATCCATTAAAAATCAAGTAAGGGAATACTTATGATAACAATATTTAAAACAAATCCATTTTTAAAAGGAACAATAATTGCAATGTTAACATTTGCAAGTTTTTTTGTTCATCCCGTAGTAGGAATCTTCGTATCAGCAACAGTATTTGCACTTTATGAAGTTATACAAATAAAAGGTTTAGAAAATAAATATAGTGGAAAAAAATATTTTTACGGAGTACTGTTTTTGATACTATTTATATTTTTTATAAAAGTAACTGTTTTTACAAAAGAAATTTATTATATATTTAATTAATAAGGAAAGAAAATGAAAAAAATTTTAATAGGACACTATGTAGGTTCACAAATGGAACCTTGTGTTGAGGAGTTTAATCTTCAACAAGTAGAAGCTGCATTTAAATATGCAGAAGAAAACCACAATCCAAAGTCAATGTGGTCGTTAGAAGATTGTGCTTATGCACACTTAGGGATTAATGTAGATAAGATCTACATAATAAGAGAAAGTAATAAATCTTCGATTAAAGAAGATAAAGAAGATTTATTAAATGAATTAAGATAAGGAAGGAAAGAAAGATGTATAATAAAGTATTAATGGTAGGAAATCTTACTAGGAATATTGAGCTTAGATATTTACCAAGTGGTTCTGCGGTAGCAAAATCTGCAATTGCAACAAGTTATAAATATAAAACTGCAACAGGTGAGCAAAAAGAAGAAGTTTGCTTTATGGATTTTACTATTTTTGGAAGGTCTGCTGAAGTTGCTAATCAATATTTAAAAAAAGGCTCTAAAGTCTTACTTGAAGGAAGATTGATATTTGAACAGTGGGCTGCACAAGATGGTTCTAATAGAAGTAAACACTCATTAAGAGTTGACAATATGAAGATGCTTGATACAAAGAGTGAGAATTCAGAAGAACAAAATAGACCAAAAAATCAGTATCCGCAAAATACACAATATCAACAGAATACACAACAATATCAATCAAAACAGAATATGAATTATAATTCAGTCTCAGAAAATAACTTTAGTTATGTAGAGAATATTCCTGAAATTGATATAAATGAAGATGAGATTCCTTTCTAATAGGAACAACAGTTGCCAATGGGCTAATAAATAGCCCATTAGGGCAAAAGGATAAAAAATGTTAAATTTAAAATATTATGCAAACACTTATTTAAGTGATAAAGAATCTGAAATATTTTTAAAATATTTTGCAAAGACTAAAATTAAGAATTTAGAAACATTTGTTTTTATGCTTAATAAAGTTGAGCAGAATATTGCTTGGATTAATAATGAAGAAGATAAAAATAAATTAAGAATCATCTTTCCTCGTTTAGAGGCAAGTTTAAAAGATATAACACCATCTTTTAATAAGTTATTAGAGTTCCTATTAGAAAAAGTAGATACAGTTGAAATGTTTACTGAATTTAATTGGAAAAAAGATAATCATGGTGGAATCTGCCCAAATTGTGGGGAAAGAGAGTTATTTGCAACTAATCATGGTAAGGGTGGCTTTATAAAATGTAATAGAGCCAATAACTGTGGGTATGTAGGTAATGTCTTTGGTTATTTAACTAAAACAAAAGGTATGTCAACAAAAGATGCTTTAAATGAAATATCAAATAGAGTTGGTATTGACTTAGATGCATATAAAAAGTCTTTTGAAGTTCATTGTGATGGAAATAGTCAAATAAACTATAATACAAAACCAAAAATTGTTAAAATTGATAGAACAATTGTAGCAAATAAAGAAATTGCTTATGAAAAATTAGAACCTTCAAAAGGTGTAAAAGAATATAACTTTTATGAGTTAATAAATAGTTATAATGATTTAACAGAAAAAGATAAGTTTTGTGTAGTTGTTTCAAGTATATATCATTATAGTTTGAAAACTAACCAAAATGCAAAAAATAATTATTATGTAGGTAGAAATATTTCAGGTAAATACGAGCCTATGTTAAAAAGTAAAATAATTAAAATAGTCAAACAAATTGGTTATTTAAGTATGTCAAATGATGTACCTAATTTAATTTCTTATTTGACTTCAAAATTTCCTTTAGCTGATTTAGTAAAGTTTGGAATTTTGAATGATGCAAATCATAAAGTGCCCTACTCTTTTAAGCATTTTAGTGAGGAAGGTTTTATAGTTATTCCAAATTTTGATTTATACTCAAATTTAATTTTAGGATTAAAATTAAGAAATACAAAATTAGCTGAATGGCAAAATAGTTCAATGAAAGAGCCTGAGCTTTCTTATGGAAGAATTGCAAGTCCATATCCATATGGATTAAACATTGATGCACTAAAAGAGAATTATGACTTCAGATTTTTTGAAGGCCAAATAGATATGTTTTCAATTCCTGAAAAAGATAATGTTTGTGATCTTGCTATTCCAGGTGTTTATGGATTAAAACAAGAGCAATTAGGTCTTTTTAAAGGTAAAAAAATTGAACTGTGGTACGATCAAGATGATGCAGGACAAAAAGTTGCAAATGGAAGTTTGATTATTAGGATAGAACAATCATTTGATTTAACTTCTTTAAAAGATAAAGGTTTCATTGAAGAGTTAAAAAGAACAAAATACTCAATTAATTTCGAGTTCAATGAAAATATTATAAAAGTAAAAGATATTGAATTTCCAAAAAATAGAAACGGTTTAGAAAAATTTAGAATGATTGAAGTCATTACTAAAAGAAGAAATATTCCATATCAAACTAGACAAATAAAAGGTCTAAAAGATAAATTGATTGAAGCAGGAGTACTAGAAGTAACTGTTAAACAATGGGATACTAAATTAGGTTCTGATGTAAATGATGTCCTAAAAAGAGGGAATATTAGATACTTAATATAACAATGAAAGGAATTTGTTATGGGTAAAATTATAGATATTAATGCCCTACTCCATAATCTAGGAGCAAAAAATATTGATGATTTAGAAAAAGTTATTAATATATCTGCCCCAAGTATGGTGGAGTATTTAATTAGACAGTTATCTGATGATAAAAAATATACATCAGATTTAAATTTATCAAATGTAGAAAAAACAATTAATATTGGTGAAATTGATATACACTTTGATTATGAAAAAAATTGTCACATCATAGACAATTATAAAAAAGATGATACTTTAAATTTAGATTTTTAATATTTTGTCCCAAATTGGGACAGTATAAAAAATAGTTGCATTTTAATGCTAACCCCAAAAAGGGATATTTATCTATCCCTTGCGGGGATAGTGTATTCCTTAATATTAAATAATAATTATAAGGATAATAAAATGAAAACTACTATTCATACAAAACAATTCAAAAATAGAGTAACAATTGCAAGTAACTATGTTCCAAAAGGAAAAGATGATAAGCAAGTTATTTCTTTCTATTATATTTCAAAAGAATTTTTACAAATTAAAGCTACTGATTTTATTGAAACAATTGAATTTAAAATCAATTGTATTGATTTGGATCAGTTCGAACCATTTTCAGTAAATGGAAAACAATTAGCACAAATTCTTAAAGTGATTAAAAGTGATACTTTCAGTTTAGAAGTAGATGATTCTTTTCTTCATATTAAAGATGGAAGAAATAAAGCAAAAATAGAAAAATATGCAGATGTTGTAGATTTTGAAATTGAAGATAAAGTAATAAACACTTTTGAATTAACTCAAACTATTATTGCAGCATTAAGAAATTCACAACATTCAATAGACTTAAATTGTCCTAAGATTGAATTAACTGGTGCTCTTATTGATGCAAAAAATGGTTACTTAAATGTAGTATCATCTGATACTAGAAGATTAACCGTTCAAAATGTTTCTACATCTGACAAAAACTATGAATTCATCTTACCATTACAAGCAATTAATACAATTTCAAAGTATTTCAGTTCAAGTTCCGTAACTGTAAATATTACTGAAAGTAGAATTTTTGTGGCAAATGATACAAACAGGTATTCTTGCAAAAAAATAAATGGTATTTATGTAGATTATAATCGTGTTATCCCAAAAACTTTCAAACTTACTGTTGATGTAGATAAAGCATTATTTTATAGTTTAATAAATGATGCTTCTGTTATTGATAAACAAGTAATTGTTGATATTTCAAATAACACTATAAAAGCAAGTGCAGTTGATAAAAGTGTGACTTGTGAAGAACCATTGGAAAACATTGAAGGTATCAATATGATTATGGTATTTAATTCTAGATATTTACTGGAATTTCTTGATATTTGTCACGATGGAGATATCACAATTAATTTTAATGATGCAAAGTTACCAATATTATTAACTCAGGGTAATTTAACTGAAGTGATAATGCCAATTGTTTTAGAATAAAAAATACTAAATTTAAAAAATAAGGGAATGAAAATGAAAAAAATAGAATTATTAAAGTCGTTATTAGAAGAATTAAAAGACAGTATTGATATTTCTTTATTAATTGAAAATGTTAATAAAGATTTAGAAATAAAAAATTTTGATATTCACAACAATAATTTAAGTATTGATTTAAAAGTTAAAAATGATAATCCAGTTTTAACTAAATACAATACAGTAATGCCTTGCGTTGAGGTTGATTTTTATAAATTGCCATCAGAAATAAGACCTATTTTAGAGGAAATTGGTGCAGATGCAACACCTTCTGATCCATCATGGGTTAATGTATATTTGTATGCGACATATCAATTAGAAAGACCTGCAAATAAACCATCAGTCTATTTTGATGCAAATAAATACAGTGATGAAACATTGCAATTATTTAAAGATTTTTACAATTCTGTAAAAGATTTTAAATATATAATAGTTAAATACTAGGACTATATTGTGAAAAATATCAGTGAAATTTACAATGATAACGGTCCTTTTGAAGTATTTGTTTTTTATTCATTTTTATTAATTGATAAAGATACTAATAAAATTACAATTAGCTCTAAAAAAGAGTTAAGAGAAGTATTTTTAAAACAATTAAAACTTAATAATAAGAAATATAAACACTTACCAAAAGAAGTAAAAAGAGATTTAAAAAATGATTTAATTAGAAGTTATGTACATATAAAAAATACATATTTTTAATTATTAATTGAGCAGTGCTCTGCGAGCTAACCCAATTGGGATATTAATTTGTCCCAAATTGGGACAAATCATATTTCATTTAGTTTATAACTTATAAGGAAAACTTATGCGAACAATAAGCATAGAAAATATTATTAAAGACAATATTGAAGTTTTTAATAAAAAACTAGGTGATGTACTTAAACCTAGATTTGATATATACAATCCTAAAAAATATGATGCAATAATTAGTAGGATTTTAGATTCAGAAAGAAAATCTTTTCCAATGCAGGCACAAAAAATAGCAGCTATTGCAGATGAATTGAATAGAAAAAAACAAAAAGCTGTTATTCTAAGTGCAGAAATGGGTTCTGGGAAAACAGATATGGCTTCAAAAATTGCTGTTACGATAGCAAAAAATAAAAGAGTTAATTTTATTATGTGCCCTCCTCATTTAGTTGATAAATGGGAAAGTGAATTAAGGAAAACAGAAACAAGTTATGATAAGTTTAAAATTATAAAAGTTTCAAAATGGGAAGAACTAATTCCTTATACAAATAGAGATATGAGAAAAGAAAAGGTTAGATACTTTTTTATTGTATCAAGAGAAGGGGCAAAACTTGGATATAAGAAAGAGATGGTATTTAATCTAAAAAAGAAAATAATTTATTCAGAAGAATTAATTGATGGGGAAAAAGAGTTAGTAAAAAAGTCAATCTTTTCATTAAGATGCCCTGATTGTTCAACAGAAATATCTGAACTAACAAATTTTGATTTTTCTAAAATTGAAAATTTTCCAGTTAATGAACAAAAACAAATAATAAAAGAAAATTTAAGTAATGATTTCCCTAGAAAATGTCCTCATTGTAATACTATACTAAGACAAATAAGTTCAGAATATCAAAAAAAAGATAATAGAATTAGGCTTAGTATTGCAGAGTATGTAAAAAGAACTTGGACAAAAGGTAAAATTGAATTATTAATCATTGATGAAATTCATGAATATAAAAGTTCAAATTCTGGACAAGGTAATGCAATGGCACAACTTGCTTCAGTAAGTAAAAAAATTCTCGGTTTAACGGGAACATTACTCAATGGATATGCTTCTAGTTTATTTTATATATTATTTAGAATAAATCCTTATTTAATGAGTAATAAATTAGGTTATTCATATAAAGATGTCAGAATGTTTATCGAACATTTTGGAGCTTTTGAAAAACAATTTACTGCAGAAGAAGTAAAAGAAGGGAAAGTTACTAAAAAAGGTAAACAAATCAATATTAAAGAAAAACCTAAGATATCGCCAAATCTATTAACTGTTTTATTAGATATGGTAGTTTTTCTAAGACTTGATGAAATTAAAATGGAGGAAGGAGAGGGATTGCCTCCATACAACGAAGAAGTCTTATTAGTAGAAAAAGATGAAAAGATTTTTGAAAAAACAGATAGTTATATTGATGTTCTAGCAGGAAAAGTAAAAAAGAATCCAAAATTACTTGGGAACTTAGCTAATGATTCAATAGGTATATATGATATGCCTTTTAATGAATTTAATGCACAAAATGAGGTTATTTATAATCCTGAAATTTCAAGAGAAGAATTTGGACTATTAAATAAAGAAAAAGCACTGATAAAGTTAGTAGAACAAGAGTTTAACTTAAATAGAAAAGTTCTTGTATATGTCTACTTTTCTAATAAATCTATTGCACAAGACTTAATAAAAATACTTCAAAATAAATTTCCAAATAAAAAGATTTTATTTTTGCCACCATCTGTTAGTGCTAATAAAAGAGAAGAATGGATTAAAAACAATCCTTGTGATCTTTTACTTGCAAATCCTGAATTGGTAAAAACTGGATTGGATTTATTAGATTTTACTACTATCATTTTTTACGAAAGTACTTACAATATATTTACTTTAAGACAAGCTAGTAGAAGAAGTTGGAGATTAGGGCAAAAAGAAAATATCAAAGTTATCTTTATGGCTTATAAAAGTACACCACAACATTTAGCATTAGACTTAATAAGTTCTAAAGTAAATGCTGCAAGTTCTTTGGAAGGTAGATTAAGTGGTGATGATGATTTAAGTGCTATGGCTGATGATGACTCAATTCAATCAGCACTTGCAAAATCAATTTTAAAAGGTTATATAGCAAAAGATAATATAAATATGGAATCCTTTGAAAACTTTGGTTCAAATAGGGAATGGAACCCATTTGAAAAATATTATCTTGATAGAAAAAATAAACATTTAACTTGTGAAATACTATCAAACAATGATAAAGAAATAAGAAACAACAACAATAATAATGTTTTAGAAAAAACATTAATTATTGAAAATGAGATTGTAAATAATCATAATGATACAAATACTTATAAATATGTATATTATGAAAAAGTAAAAGGTAAAAAAGAATTTAAAAGAATGGAAATTGATATTGATGATAGAGATACATTAAATAGTATTGGTTCAATTCAATTAGCACTTTTTTAAAAAAGGAAAATAATGCAAAAAGATAAATTAAGTAAACTAACAACTAAAGATAGAGTTCTTTATGATGGAATGTTAAGAGAAGTAATAAAAAGAGGTTCAAAACCTTTTTTATATATTGATAATCAATTGATATCAATAAATGATATTTCTGATAAGATAGAGTACATAGAACTCTATGAACCAAAAATTTATTATGATGGGAGTAAAGGATATCTTGAAAAATATATTCTAAATTCTAAAGATGAATTGGTTTTACTAGAGATATCAGGACAAGAAACTCAAATAAAAGCAATTAG
The DNA here is from genome assembly GCF_003346775.1 of Malaciobacter mytili LMG 24559. Taxonomy (NCBI): domain Bacteria; kingdom Pseudomonadati; phylum Campylobacterota; class Epsilonproteobacteria; order Campylobacterales; family Arcobacteraceae; genus Malaciobacter; species Malaciobacter mytili. The sequence goes on from NZ_CP031220.1 coordinate 11,175, forward strand.
CTCATTAGTTCTTTTAGGAAAGAAAAATAAGAAGAATGAACTTAGTATTGATGAAATAAAAAGAGTTGATTTTTTTCAGAATGGATATCGAAGAAAAATACAAACATTAGAAGATGGAATTTCTAATTGTTTAATTTATCATAGTAATTCAATTTCGGGGAAAGAGCAAAATATCATTTTTGGTAAAACAGAAGATGAAGTTTACACGAGATTTTTATCGTGGCTTAAAGATTCTGTACCTTATCCAACACATAAGGATTATAATAAAACATTATTTGAAGAATTAAAAAATAATAAGCATTTAGTAGAAATGCGTTCAAGAAATTTAATTGCATTTGAAATAAGTGTAGAGTTAATTTCTGATGAATATAAATTATTCAAAGAAATAGTAATTAATCTTCTAAAAAAACTTAATGTTTTAGAAGATAAGATAGAGCAAAAGCAGAAAACTACAAATAAAGAGAAAATAAATTATCCAAAATCAACATATTTAACTGAAAAGCAAGTTAAAAATATTTACAAAAAGTTAGAAACATTACCTAATATTTATGAATATGATGGAGTTAAATATAAACCAGTTGGAATTAAATTATTTAGTCCTAATATGACTTATTATGTAGTTGAAGTAAATAAGAACGGGGATGAATGGTTTGAACCATATGAAAGATGCTTTGGATATGTTAAAAATGAATCAAATCCATCACTTTCTGAATGGGGATATTTTAGTATTCCTGAGCTTTTAGAGGTGCAAATACCTGTAAGATTTATAAACAATAGTGGACCAACAAATTTTCATGTTGGTTTTGAAATGGATTTATATTTTGAAGATAAATATATTGATATTAGAGGCAAAATATATAATAAAGATGAAATAGCATAGTATTGTTTTCTCCCAAAAGGAGTTCGGTCAAATAAATTGACTTGGGACTCCTTTGGAGCTCCTAAGTTTAATATAGTATTAGGAGAAATACTTATGATAAAAATAGTAAAAAAAAGAAAAGAAGTACTTGAAGAAAGATTTCTAGAATTATTAAAATATGGAGTTGTAATTAATCCTGAAGTTTTAACAGATAAAGTTTTTAAAATAGTTAAAGAGGGAGTTAAGGATGAAAAACTTCAAGCTTAAACCTAGAATTTTAGAATTTACTTCAGTTGAATTTTTAACAAGTTCTGAAAAAGAAAAGATATACAAAGACTTCGTAAAATTTTTGAACAATCATTTTAAAAAATCTTGTTTTTCTAAAAGATTATATAATCATTTTCATTTACATTGTGGTTTTATAGCTCATTATAATATTAATGGATTTTATGGTGAATATTTCTCAATAGCAGCAAAGTTTCATAAATTATATAGTGGTTACTCTAATCTATCTGAATACGAAAAGTGCATCACATTAAAACCAAACGATACTGCGAGTGAGTGTTTTGTGGATATTTTTAAATCTTTAATTAATAAAAATGAACCATTGGGATTTTTTTTCCAAATGATTATGCAAAAAGATTCTTTTTATGGGGATAATAATTATAAAGATATAAATGATGCAATTAAAAGTGCGTTTTTAGAGTATATAGAAACTTTCAATGAATATATAAATAAATCATTAGATAAATATGAGAATGATAATAAGAAAGAAAAGTTCAAAAAGAAGAAAGAAAAAATAATAGAAAAAACACTAATTGTAGAAGAAGTTGAAGAAAATAATGTTGTTCCTGTTATATATACAAGCAGTAAACAATTAACATTATTTGAATTTTAAATATAAAAATTAAAGGAAATTATGATGAAAAAAATTATATTAGATGGATATGAAGATATGGAATTATACTTAGAAATTGTTGAATATGAATCAAATAATACAAAAGCTGTATTTATAAACTCTTTAGAGAGTTATGAAGATAGTTCTTGTTTGGAGACTTTTTTGGAAATTACAACAAATCATGAAGATGCTGAAAAATACCTAGGTGCTGATGAGATTTTGGTTAAAACTTGGTCTGAAAATGAACCTTTCGTGAAATCATTATTATCTAGTGGTTTTTTTGAAGATACAGGACGAAGAATAGAAGTATCTCAATGGTGCGAAGCTGCTATATGGAAACTAACAAATATATCAAATAGTTCTCAAGGATTATAAAATGGCTAGATTGGAAAGTGATTTAAAGAAAGGATATTATCCTACAAGTACATTAACTGTAAAAAAGATATTTGATAAATTCTTAATCTTTAATACAGAAAAAAAGACAATAGCATTAGATAGTTGTGCAGGTGAGGGTGATGTTATAGAATATATTTCAAATAACTATAACTGTAAATCATATGCAGTAGAACTTGATATTGTAAGAGCACAAAAAGCAATGACTAAAAATATCTATAAGGTTTTAAATCAAGATGCAATTTTTGAGATTAAAAAAAGTAATTGGTTTGCAGGTTTAAATTTTTTAAATCCTCCTTATGGAATTAATAGTATGAAAAAAAGACTTGAACTTGCATTTCTTCAATCTTGGGGAACTGCTACTATAAAAAATGGTGTATTAATTCTAGTAATAAATCCATCATCTTTTGATGAAGAATTTGTTAGAGTAATTCATCGGCAAGGATATAAATTAATTGCTTCTGTATATGATGATACAAATGATGATTATAAAAATTATAAACAATTTTTCTTAATCTTACAAAGAATAGGAAGTTCTTATAGAGATCCTTTAAGCAAATTAATGAGTGCTTATAATGATAAAAGAAATATCAATGATATAAAAGATGATGAGATTAATAAAATAAATGTTGCAACAGGTGTTGAACCGAATACTTTTATTGAAATTGAAATTCCTAGATGGAAAATGAAAAGAATACTTGAAAAATCAACATTATATGATGATTTTATAAAAGATATTAATTCACAAACATTTTTGAAGGAAGCAATTGAACATCCAAATGAAGGTCAAGCAGCTCTATTAATTGCATCAGGTATCATTGAAGATATCATTGAGGTTAATATAGATGGACAATTAGAAAAAATTATTACAAAAGGAACTGTTTATAAATATCAAAAAACAAGTGATGTTTGTAATAATGATGGAAAAATAGATAAAGTTAAAGAAGTAGATGCATATAAGACAGAAATATACGCATTAAGTCTTACAAAAGGTGATTATATAAAATGTACATAAGGAATAAATATGTGTAAAAATTTTTTTAGAAAAAAAGATACAGCATTAAAACACTTTACAATTGCTGCAAAAGTATTTGTTAAAGTAATTAAGTATTCATACCTAATGAATAGTATATTAAAAGCATATACTTTAAAAAGTTATTCATTCGATGAAAAGAATGATATTACAATCGACAATTGTATTTTTTACTTTGAAGAAATTAATGAAGAACTTTTACATTTAAAAGATATCAAAATAATTAAAATTGAAGATAAAAAAGAAAAATTTGTGTTTAACTTAACATTGCACTTTTTAGAAAGAGTATTTGAAAGAAACTTAAAATATTTTGATTGGAGTATTTTATGTAATATTTATAAAGAGGCTCTTAAAAGTAATCATATTAAAAGTTTTAAATATGAAATTTGCAATAGTCGTTCAACTTGTGAGTATGCGATTGATAATAATACTATCTCTATTATTACTGGTTGGAATGGAATAAGATAATAGTCATATGACTTATAAAATTTACTGTCCCAAAATGGGACAGTAAATAAGGGAGAGAATTAAAACGATAAGTTTTTCCTTGAAAGAGGTTTTTTTTATATATATAAACAGACTAAAAAACAGACAAAGAACAATAAATATAATACTCAAATCTCAAAAGAAACACTAAGTAATATTTAACAAATAATTAGCTATATTAATAGTATTCATTTTTTGAATTATCTATAATAATAATAGATATAAGTTTGTTGCGAGAGCAATAAGCTGTGCCAAAAAGGCAAATGGAGTAGAGATACATCCAAAAGGGCAAAAGTTTGTAAACTATAAGATAGAAGTCTTGTAGCCCAGGTGAGAAACCAAAAGAAGTTTGCGAAGGTATAGTCTATAATCTAAATAATTAGATTGTAGAGTGTTTCAGAGTAGTTGCTCAAAAGAGCTAACCCGTAAAGGGATACAAAAGATTGTATTCCTTACGGGATACTACTATTTGTATCCTTTTAGTTTTTAACTTATAAAAGGATAAAAATGAGTGCAAATAACTTAATAAAAACTTATTCTTCAAAAATTGGTGATAAAGACGGTACAAAAAGAGTTTGGATTGAATCACAAAAAATTCATGAAACATTAATGGCTGAACATTTAAAGTATGAACCAGAGTATGATTTTGAAAATAAAAAAATTATACTTAGACCAGGTTTTACACATTCAATTATAGTAAGACAAAAAAATAATATGCCTGTAATTGATATTGTTAATAGGAATATTAATAAAATTTTTGATGGTTATAATCATATTGTTATAAAATTATATAATGATGAAATCATTATTGAACCATTAAAAGAAGAAACAGAACAAAAAAGAGCAAAAGAAAAATCAAACAATAAAACTCCAACAATGATTGAAATATTTGCAGGTGGTGGAACTTTAGTTAAATCTTTAAAAGATGCAGGTATAAAACCAATTGCAGCAATTGAGCTTGAAGATAAATATCTTCAAAATACAGAGTTAAATAATCCAAATATTATTACTTATTGTGGAGATTTAGCAAAATTAGATATTTCATTATTGCCTGATGCAGATATTATAAGTGCAGGAATTCCTTGTGAAGGTTATAGTCAAGCACAAACTAAAGCAGAAAAGTTTGAAGCTCATCCTACGGGTTCATTAGGTTTTTATGTGTTGAAAATTATAGATGCTATAAGACCTGCAGTTGTATTGATAGAAGAGGTACCAAATTTTAAAAATTCAGCGATAGCTACAATGGCAAGATATGTTCTTACTTCAATGGGATACAATATTTCAGAAACAGAATTGATTGGTTCTGATTATGGTTCTCTTACAAAAAGAAAAAGATATTGTATGGTTGCTTCAATTAAAAAAGGTTTCAAATTTCTTGATTCTTACAAAATAGAGTGTAATAAAACAGTTAAGGATATCTTAGAAATTCCTATTGATGATAGAGAATGGCATTCAATACATAATTCAAGGCTTGCAAGTTTTTATTTAAAAAAAGAAGCAGAACATATTGCAAAAGGTAATGGATTTAGAATAGCTAGAACATCAATTAATGATAATATTACTGCTACTATAACAAAAGGTCATTATTTGCAAAGAATAACTGAACCAATACTGGTTCATCCTGAAGATTCAAATTGTTTTTCTATTTTTACACCTAGAGAAATTGCAAGAATTAATAGTCTTCCTGATGATTTTAAATTGCCTGAAGCAAAGACTACAAGTGGAGAAATTATAGGTCAAGGTGTTTGCTATAATGCTTTTAATGCAGTAGGTAAAATGATTGTTCAACACTTTAATAGTATTGAATATGATGAAGAAAAAGAGAAACTATTAGCTTTTAAAGAAAAAATAAATACAACTAATGTTGATTATACAAATGATCAAATTAGTTGCTTTTTTAATGGAACACTTTTTTAAACAACTTAAAAAAATAATTTAATGTTGCCAATAAGAAATAATTGAACCTTGTTTTAATTTATAACTTTAAGGCTAATACTAATATGAAAGAAAAAGAGAAAAAATGAAAAAGATTAAAAAAATAATCAAAAAACTTTTAAGATATACTAAAGATAAAAATATTGAAGAGTTAATTGGCTATTCTAAAAAATATAATGCAATTATAACAATTGCTTGTAAAGATTATCCTTTTAATTTCGAAATACAAGATATGCTAAATAACCTAGATAAAATTCAATGGGATAAACTTCTAAAGTATTTTGAAAATGGTCTGTCTTATCTTAAAGAACTTGAGATTTTTGAAGAAAAAATTATTCTTCAAAATATAGAAAGAGCTAATGAAGATAATTCATTAGTTGTTGAATTAAAATATAAGGGAATGAGTATTCATAACCCATATTATGATGAATCAGGTATTGAAAGTGTAGAACCTTTTAAATATTATAAGAAATATTATGTTTATTGGTTAAAAAGAATAGAAGTTTTATATTTAGAAAGTATTTAAAAAAATTAGATACTTAAAAAATGTAAATGTTGTCAATTGAAGTATTGAACTTTTTTTGAGAATTTTATAAATTAACACCTAATGAGGGTATATTTTTACCCTCATGGGTACTAATATATCTCTCATTTATTATAAAAAAAGGAAAATAAATGAAAGAATTAAAGATAAATCAAAAATTGTTATGTATTAAAGTAGAAGAGAACTCACCTTTCGAAATTGATAGAATTTATCCAATTACTAAAATTATTAATGAAAATAAAATTGAATTGGCAAATAAAGTATGTTCTCACTATTCTAATTCAGAAATTTTTGAGTATTTCAAAGTTTTAGAAATAGAAGATATTAAGGATATTAATAACAAAGCATTAAAAATTAAAGAAGCTTTTGAAGCACAAAAAGAAATAGATGACAATTTATCTACAGATAGTGATTTCACTTCAGATAATATCTTACTTGAACAAGCAATAGAATTTTTAATTGAAGATGATACTTCTTTAATTGAAGAAGAATTAAGATTTATAGTAGATACATTAGATATTACAATGGTTGAAGTTTGTAGTTGTTGCAAAACAATTATACTACCTGATGATGAGTGCTATATGGATTCTAAAAATAATAATGTACCGTTATGTGATAGTTGCTCTGTATATAATGAAGAAACTGACCTTTATGAAAGAGTATTAAGTGAAAAAATCTTAATAGAAAATACAAATTGTGAATTTTCTAATAGTTTACGAAGAGATAAAAAAGAATTTTTTTTAATGAACTTAAATAAGTATCTTTATTCAAATAAACACAATAACATTTTAACTTTTAATGAAAGTGATTTAGATGGATTCTTAGAAGAAGAGCAAATGCCATTTAAAATATGCGATAATTGTAAAAAGATTGAAGAGAATGTCAACTCTTATGATTTTAGTAATTATTCATTTAGTGATTATAATTTGTATGATGCTGAAGAATATTATAAAATAGATACATTATCAAGGCAAAATGTTATTTGTCAAGATTGCTATGATTTATACTCTAAAGTTAAATATTTAAGTTTAGAAGAACTTACAAATAGATTTAATGAAAACAAAATGTTTTATAGAGTAGGGGAAACAGTTATTATTAAAAAGAATAAAGATAATAAAAATCATGTAAGAAAAATTATTGCTATTGACGAAAAAAATCATACTTATACTTTAGAAGGAAATTTAGTCATTGAATATAATTTACTACATTGTCCTCTTAATGAAGCAATTGTAAGAGAATACAATGAATTCTTAATAGACAAAGATGATATTGATATTGATGAAGTTGATGAGTACATACAATATAATTGGGAAGGTTTTCCTGAAATTGAATATGCCTTTGAAAAGTTTGGGTATAGAAATGAATTTATTGAATACCTAAAATCAAAAAAATTATTAACTATTGGATTATATTTAGAAGACAATGGTTTGGATGAAATTAATATTGTACGAAATAGTATAATTGAGACAATTTTTTGTATGAATGAAGAAACACAAAAAATTCCATCTTATGATGAATTATATAATACAGATATTTTAGATGAAAGTTGGATTCTTAGTGAAGACTATGAAAATTACACATTGGCATCTATTTTGAGTATCATTAATGATAGGGTTTATTCATTCTATGATACATTAAAGCAGCTAAATGAGTATAAAAAAAGCTTATTATATTCTTATAAAGAAATACCTGAGCACTTTACTTCTAAAGAACTTATATCTAAAATAAAAGAAGTTAATGATACTTGTAAAATTAAGATTACTAATGTACTGGATACTGAGAATATTGTTTCTATAAATATATCATTTGACAATAAAGTAAATTTAAGTACATTTGAAATGCACTTAAAAGTTAAAATGGATAAAGAATTTAATAGAATTGATAATCTTATTACTGCAATAAGACAAGCAATAAAATATAATGTTGTAGAACTTTGTCTTCATAACTAAGATTTGATTGTTCATTTGTTTTACCCTTCTATACGGGGTTGTAAATATTCCCGTATAGATATTGGGAATATTGATTTTTTTTAAAATTAATTACTGAGGTAAAAAAGATGAATACTGTATATATTGTTTATATTTTACTGACCATTACTTTTCTTTATATAACTCCACTATGGAATATTATTATTGACAAAATAGAAAATAATTCTACTGTTATTAGTATTTTAACAATAGTTGGAGATTCTTTATATATGATTGGTGGGGGAATAGTTGCTTCTGATGCATTTACTAATGGATTAAAATTATGGATTTTAATTAATAATAGTGGTATAATCCTTATCATATTAGGAGCAATAATGAGAGAGTATTTTAAAAAAATAAACTCTTTTAATGATAAAAAGTAAAAAGGGAAATGTATGGAACTACTAATTGCAATAGGTTTATTTGGTGCATTAGTTGGTTATAGCTTATATAAAAGAAAAAAGTACAAATAAGTTGCTTTAAAGTTTAGACTACAAAAATTATAAAGGAAAAAAATAATGATAAAGTTATTAGAAGATGGAGATTGGAAACTAATTTCTAGGGAAAAACTTGAAAATGAATTATATTTAAAAAATAGGGCATTGGTTAAAGATGAGGTATCAAATAAGATAATCAGAATTATTATAGATTATGATAATGACTTACACTATTATATTTATGATAGTTCAATAAAAATCAATTATCAAAAAGATGCAATAAGTGAAAATTGTGAAGATAATTATTTGATTAATGACATGATAGAAGATTTACCTTTAGATTCTCTTGATAGAGTATTTAAAGCTGCTATGGAGTCATAAATGAAAATTTCATCTAATATTAATGAAGTATTTTTTGAGGAAGAAAATAGAGTTATCGTATGTCCTTTAACAAAAGAGATTATTGCAGACAATTCATTAACAGTTTATGAAGGAGATAAAGAGAGCTCTTTAATAGGATATATAGATGGCGAAGTTTATTTAATTTTTAATAGGGAGTTCAAGAGAGAACTACAAGAAAATGGTATCTTTGGTGAACATGAAGAAACGCTAAAGCTTGCAGAAAAGAAATATGTTGTAATAGAGTTCGAAGATGATACATATTGCCCAACATTTTTTTTAGAAGATAAAGAGGGAAAGATTGCAGATTTAATTAAAAAATATGCAACAGTTGATGAATTCATCAAAAAAGAAATGACAGAAAAATCTTAGTTCTTCTATTACAGTAATTAAAACACAACAATAAAGTGAGACTTTTACTTAAAAGGATATGTAATATCTAAAAATAACTATAGAAGAGTTATATAGGTATAATTTTTTACTTTCCAATAGTATATAAATTAAATATTCTAATATTTACTAAAAATGTAAATAAAAAAGTCGCTTATTAAAGCTAACCCACAAGGGAATATTCTTATCCCTTGTGGATAAATATATTCCTTTTAATATAAAGGAAAACAATGATTAGTACATACAAAAACCACAAAAACCTCCTGAAAATATTGTACCCAAAAGGTGAATGTGAAGAAACAAATAAAGCTTGCTATATTGAATACTGGGAAAGGTTTAAGAAACATCAAAAACTAAACTTAGTATTCAATAGCTTAATTGAGGACTATATGACTTTTGAAGGTTACAGTCACATTGAAGAAGTTCCTGTAATTTATTATGAAATACCTAATGTAATTTATGAATTTGCAGCAAATAACTTTAGTGAAGAAAATTTAGAAGAGATTTCTTTTTATACAGGAGAATATGAAGGTATAAAATTTATTCAATATAAGGGTTGGGATTTTATAAACAGTCTATTTATTGAGAGAGTACTAAAAAATATTCGTAGTAAAAATGAAACATCATTTATAGTTCATACTTCACCACTTTTTATTGGCTCTGAGTCTGATTATGCAACTGTTGTTGAAATTGAAACAATTGACTTTTTTAAGATACCTGCATTTGAATGTTTCAAAATTAATGACACATTATGGGGGATTAAAGAGTCTCAAGAAAAAACATTCTCAAAATACAGTTGTGAATACGATATGAGAAGTTACGGTACACATTGGATGTAAAAAATAAATAAAAAGGCAAAAAATGATTAGTTTTATAGATATAGAAGATGGATTAAAGAAAATAAAAGAAATTTATTTTACTAATTCTAAAGAAGTCGAAGATAAATTTGCAGATTATTTAGTGGAAAATATTAATATGTATTTTGATACTAAACAAATGAAAATTGCAACAATAATGCAAGTAATTCAAAAATTTAGAAGTTGGATACATGAGAAAGAAGAATTAGAAACTCTAGAATATAAAGAAACTTTTAATAACTTAAAGAATGAAGAATATAATTTTATTGATGGTTCGCCTGTTCCATATGGTACAAGAATTGGTGTTAAAAGAAAAGATTTTATAAATAATATAAATTATCTAGAATTAGATAATGGAATATTATATGCATAAGTACTGTCCCAAAATGGGACAGTAAATAAGGGAGAGAATTAAAACGATAAGTTTTTCCTTGAAAGAGGTTTTTTTTATATATATAAACAGACTAAAAAACAGACAAAGAACAATAAATATAATACTCAAATCTCAAAAGAAACACTAAGTAACATTTAACAAATAATTAGCTATATTAATAGTATTCATTTTTTGAATTATCTATAATAATAATAGATATAAGTTTGTTGCGAGAGCAATAAGCTGTGCCAAAAAGGCAAATGGAGTAGAGATACATCCAAAAGGGCAAAAGTTTGTAAACTATAAGATAGAAGTCTTGTAGCCCAGGTGAGAAACCAAAAGAAGTTTGCGAAGGTATAGTCTATAATCTAAATAATTAGATTGTAGAGTGTTTCAGAGTAGTTGCTCAAAAGAGCTAACCCGTAAAGGGATACAAAAGATTGTATTCCTTACGGGATACTACTATTTGTATCCTTTTAGTTTTTAACTTATAAAAGGATAAAAATGAGTGCAAATCTTAAAATTAATCAAGATATGTCTTCAAAGAACTATGAAATTGTTGAAATAAATCAACATAGACTTACAGTTTTTGAAATGTTCGAAAATAGGAATTCTGCCAATACATATATTGAAAACTTAAATAGTAAATCATCAATACAAAAATTAATTAAAGAAAAAAAATATAATCTTTGGATTGGTGGTATATGTTTAGATTGTAAAAATCTAAGTTTTCGTGAAATGTATAAGCTCTCAAAACAATATGAACAAGATGATTATGATGTACTAATTTTAAATGATAATAATCATCTAATCAATAAAGAAGTGATTACTTTAAATTTAACAAATTTAGAAGTTTATCTATATGTAAACTTTTATGTACAGAAGAAATCTAAATTAAAAGATTTAAAACCTATTATAAAAGATGGTATTGTTACAGCAAAATTTAATTTAATCAATAATCAAATTTTCTATAATATAGAGAATACAAAGAATTTTAGAACAGAATTGAAAGCTTTAAAAATAGGTAGCGTCAAATTTGATTTAACATTAAATAAATTGAAAGAAGATGATTTAGCTATATTAAGAAGCATGATTATAAAAGGAGAATTACATGTGTAATATTCCTAATATAATTACAAAACAGTTAAAATTACAACCTTCGCAAAATGGCAAAAAATTAGTTATTTCAACAAATTGGTTACCTTTATTTGGCTTCGAGTATGGAGTTAAAATTGTTGAAGAATTAATAGGTCCTGGTAAAGGTTTATTAATAAGACTTGCAAATGAAAATGATAGTAAAATTAAAAAAGTTTATCAAAGAGAGTATAAAACAAGGAAAAATAATCCTTTAGAAACTTTACTTGATATAAGAAGTCAAAAGTTAATAAATCAAGCCTTCCCTGAAGAAACAAAAAATGTCCATATTACTTTTAAAAAAGGATTAATTGAAATTAAACCTATTGCAAATAAAGTATATGGTGTTATTCAAAAGTTTAAGAAATTAAAAAATCCTCTAACTGCTACTCTTGCTTGTAGTTCTGGTATTGATGGTTTTTCACTACAAGAGAATAAATTTCAAATAGATACATTAATTGAGTATAGACCTCATGAAAAAAGAGATAAAAAAGATTTAAGTGAAACTGGAGCATTAAATGCTTTAGACAATTTAAATATAAATACTTTAATAAATGAAGATATTATGACTTTAGACCTTGATAGAATAGAAAAATTAACAAATATTAGTAAAAACACACTTTATCATGTATCGTTACAATGTGATGATTTTTCGAATGTTAAAGCTTCTTCTTTAAAAAATAAATCATTAGATGAAGGAAGTTCAACATTAGATATGGTATTTGATGCATTAACTTTTGCTAATAAATTTTTACCTCCAACAATATTAATAGAAAATGTAAAAGGATTTAAGAATTCAGATGCAGGAAAAATTCTTGTGTCAAGATTAAAAAGATTAGGTTATGAAATAAAACATGAAATATTTGATAGTAGAGATTTTGGTGGACTTACATCAAGAGTTAGATACTATTTAATAGCTACATTGTTGCCATTTGATTATAATTTGCCAAAAGTAACTTTTAGAAATACTAATGAAATTTGGGATACATATATTGAACCTTATATTGTATCAGGTGAAGCAAGAGAAGTAACATTTAGTAAATCTTTACAGGATGGATTAAAGACAAATAGAATTAGACTTATTAAAAGAGATTCTTTATATAGTCCTACTTTTCTAAAATCACAAGATAGAATGGCTAAAGATTCAGTGGTTATACAAGATGAGAAAAGAGAAAATAAACTTTTTTTTCCTTCAAATGAAATGATGGCTAGATTAATGTCTATACCAAATGAATTTACTTTTAAAACTTGTAGCAAAACTATAGAGTCAGAAATAATAGGGCAATCAATTGATTATTTACTTCATAATGTTCTCATAAAATCAATTAAAGATTATTTACTTTTTGCACATGCAAAATTAAATAATAGATTATTTTAAAGAAGGGTTAAAATGGAAAAAGAAACAAATATAACATTACAAGTGGATGTTATTCAAAATAATGGAATAAGTATTAAAGTAGATTGGTCCAAAAAGAATTTAAGTACAAATTCACTATTGAGAATGGAAAATGCTTTTATTGATGAAAATAATCAAATAAAGTTAGATTCCTCTTTAATAAGAATATTAGAAGAATTTTACTTTATCGAACCAAACTGTATTTTAGATTGTTTACTTAATAGTAAATCATATAATATAAAACCTATTGATGGATGGAATGAAAAGTGTAAAAATTTTAGTAATTGGAATTATCGTATATTCTTAGCAAATACAAGAAATAATTTACTATTAAAATTAAAAAATCCAAATTCTATGAAAAATCTTTCAGATTTAATAGACTTTATGGATAATAAATATAATTTTAAAGATTGGATTATCCATCATAGAGTAGAGTTTAATGATTATGTGATTTTAAATGAAAAAGATGATATTTACAATGGTAGAGGATATTCAAAAAAAGAAGCCATAAAAAATATTATTCCAAATTCAAGAATAGTAAAAGTTCTGTGAATTAATGAAAAAATAGAACTAAGAAAAATTAAGTAACTTGTTGCAAAAAAATGCTAACCCACTAGGGATAAAAACTATCCCTATTAAAGGGAAGTGTTTATCCTTTAATTAATGAAAAATTATTATAAAGGTAAAAAATGCAATTAAATAAAGAATTAAAAAAATATTATCAACCAAATGTTGAAGACTTTTCAGAATTAGGTTATGAAACTTGTAATATATGGCTTTCTAAAAAAGTTTTACGTAATGAGTTAAATAACAATGGTTATAATAATATTGAAATAAAAGAATTTGAATCTGAAAAAATAGATTTTAATCCGATAATCATTGATACAGATGATTATGAATTCTCAAAAGAAGATGGAATCTTTTATATTAAAAGAGTTTCATTGCTTAAAAATATTATAACTGAAAATGCTCAATTAATAATATCAAATCCATTAACATTATTAGAATTCTTATTTGGTAAAGAGAATGTTTCTTTTGATAATAAAGTTAATAAAGGGAAAATCTTTGATAAAGATATGCTAATTGTTAAACATAGTTATATTATTAAATATGAAGAAAATGAGTTTATTCTTGAAATTATAAATTATAAGTCAATTGAATTGTATATGAGAGAAGATTTAAAAAAATTGCTATATGTAGATATTAAACCAAACTTTCATAAATTCATTTTTCCAGATAATAAAAAAGAGTATATAGTGAATATTTGTCAAGATTTATACGAAAAATACTTTAATCAAGTACATGCAGCAATTGCATATTCAGAAGGGAAAAATAAGGATTTTATTCAATTTACAAATGATAATACTTATGGACTTTGCTTAGAAGGTTATAAGCTTGAATTTTGTTGGAATGAATGCATTGAAAAGTTAATAGAAATAGATAATAAAAGATATAAAGTATTTGGACAAATTAATGAAGAAGATATTTTTTATTATTATGTAGATTGTAAATTTATAAAAAATATTTTTTTTAACAAACTTGCATCAATTGGTATTTTAATTACAAAAGAGAGTAAAACTAGTTTTGTAATTGATACAAAAGAAATAAAAAGAGATTCAGCTTGGAGAGAAACAGGTATAAATAATTCTTTAGTTAAAAAAATTGGCAACAGTCTATTTATTAAAGAAAATAATACATCTGTGGAAAACAAGTTGATTTACTTACCTAAAAATTCAGAAATGGAGTTTTTAAATAAATTAAATGAAATGTATGATCTTAATTTAGAGGTAACTGATTTTGAGAATGATGTAAAAACTTTTGAGAAAAAAATATTATTAAACTTAAAAGAGGGTAATGATGATGAATATGGTGTAAGTTACATAATATCAAATCTTATTACAGATAAAACTTTAAAAAGAATAATAGAGATTACTGACAAAATCTATAATTATGAACAATATCATAATATTTCATTAGATGATTATGAAAATGATATATTTGAATTTTTTCAAGTTCAACTTAAAGAAATTATAGATGAACCAATTAATACAAGTTCTTGGTATGAAATTTTTGAAAAAGTACTTAAATACTTTAAGATCAAATTTTATAATGTAGAACA
This sequence comes from Malaciobacter mytili LMG 24559, assembly GCF_003346775.1. NCBI lineage: Bacteria > Pseudomonadati > Campylobacterota > Epsilonproteobacteria > Campylobacterales > Arcobacteraceae > Malaciobacter > Malaciobacter mytili. The sequence goes on from NZ_CP031220.1 coordinate 26,395, forward strand.
AAAAACATTAATTATATAAGGATATAAAATGTCTGTTTACTATATTGATAATCAAGCAGCAATACAAACTAAAGACAATAAGATAATAATCTTTAATAAAGGTGGAGATAATAATCTTATAAGTTGTGAAACAAATAAAAGATATTCAAAATGGAGCATTGAAGCAATAATAAATTATGAAAAATTTGATGATTATGTGGAATATATTATTCTAAATGAGTATCAAGGGGGTTGCACTCAATATGAAGCTTATAAAAATACTTGTTTTGAGCACCCACTAGAATTAGATTATAAAATCTATAAAAGATATGAAAAAATATTTCAAAAAAGAATGTTTAGTGATTTTGAATTAAATGCTCTTAATGAACATAATATCAATGATTTCATTAAGAATGTACATAATTTATTTTTGGATAATAAATACAAATTATCTGAATATGGTTATGATACATTAGGTATTAAACCAAAATGTCCTACAAGGGATATGACTGAAGAGCAAGCTGCTATAGATAGGATTAAATCATATAAAACAAACTTAGAGTATTCAAATCTAAAATATAATGAATTTCTTAAAAAATATCATAACTTCTCAAAAGAAGAATTAATAAATGATGTCTTTTTTTGCAGTCAACATGCTATATATAAGAAACAATATAATCATTCAATTGATATTTTAGCTAGTATTGCTTGCCAAAAATCTTATTTTGAATTTGATTATGCTTGTTTTAATTTGATACTAAGTAATGATTTTAATCTATATAAATTGTTAACTAGTTATGCTGTAAAAGATTTAATAAAATATTTTGCACCCCATTTTGAAACTATTATAATTTATGATAGTTTCAAAGAAAGACTTGACAATTTAATAAATAATGAAACTTGTGAATATAATAAAAAAACAATGCTTGAAAATAAAGAATTAATATTAACTAGTGACTATAGAACACTAGTAAAAGAAACAAAACAATTATTGGAAGAAGAACGGAAAATGGCTAAAACTAATTTCATTAACTCATTCAATTCAATTGTTAAAAAATGCTGGTATAAGCAAACAAATACATTGATTCCTAATCTTATAAAAGAAATGAATAAACTATTATCTTTTGAAACTTTTACTATAGAAGATTGTTTAAGAGAAAATGTAAAAGTAGATGAAAATATATTTCTTTTATTTAAGGATTTAGAAGAAATTACAAAACACCATAAAAATCAATTAACAAAAAATAAAAAAGCTATTGTAGAAGTTGCAAATTATATAGTTGAAAAATTTCATCAACATATAGATGAAAAAATAATTAATAATATTTGTAATCACTTCAATATAAAAAAACCTATAGTTGAGAAAAAAGAAGAACAAATGAGCCTTTCACAAATAACTGAAGTTGCTTTTGATAATAAGTTAGATTTGTATGATGACAGTGTTTTAGAAAATTTCAGAAAAGGGTGTTTATTTTAATTAAAGATATACAGATTAATTAAATTGTATTTTGCCGATGAGGTATTTATTTACCTCATAGGTAATAAGTACTTCATTTTGGCTAATTTTAATATTAGTATTATAAGGGAGTACTTATTATGAATTTAAAAGAAATACTACAAAATAGTATTATTATAGATGAAGAATTATTTGAAGTATCAATAAAAATTGAACTTAAAAGAGAATATTATCTAACACTTAAAGCATATTTAAAATTGATAGGTGGAAAATATAATTCTAGTGGAAAGAAATTTTGTTTTTTAACTAATCCAAAACCATTTATTAATAATTATATTGAAACTGAGATAATGCCTAAAAAAAACCCTACTGCATTTTTCCCAACACCAAAAAACTTAGTTGATGATATGTTTAGAATTGCAAATTTTGATTATTTTGATGATGAATTTCAAAAAAATCTAAAAATACTTGAACCAAGTGCTGGAGTAGGGGGAATAAGTGATAGTATTAGAAAAATTACACCATATTCAACACTTGATATAGTTGAAATTTTAGATATAAATCAAGAGGTATTAAAGAAAAAGGGTTATGATCCAATTTGTATGGATTTTATGGAATATAATAAAGATTATATTATCAAATATGATTATATATTTATGAATCCTCCTTATCAAGGTACAACATATATAAAACATATTAAACATGCTTTCAAAATGTTAAAAGATAATGGAACTTTATGTGCAATTATTCCATCAAGTTTTATTTCAAACAAAGATAAACTTTCAAATTGGATGTATGAAAAAGCTACTCAATTAGGAAATATTTATCATAATCAAGAAGGTTCATTTAAAGAGCAAGGCACAAATGTAGAAACTTGCATAGTACATTTAGATAAATCTACTATTAAATGGAAATTAAATGAGTATCAAGAGTGTAAAAACTTTTTTACATGGCAAGTATGGATATCACTATATACAAATAGCAATTTTTACAGTTACTTAGAAAAACTAAAGTATAGTGATGATATTAAAGAACATATCAAAACGAAAATACTTAAAGAACTAGATAACTACAAAAAAGAATATAGCTATTTTTCATATGAATTTATTGATGATTATGTTGAAAAAATGTTTGAATATTGGTGTTATATAAATGATAGAGAAGAACTACTTAAAGATAATACAGAAGTAGTAAAAGATATTTCCGTAATATCTGAACTTGATAGAAATAAGCAAATGTTTAAGCAAATGGCTAAGTGTATATATGAGGCAATAGAAGATAATACTTTCAATGGTAAAAAAATTACTTATAAAACAAGTAGTAAGAAATACAATACAAGTACTTCATATTTTGGTTCTCAATCTTGTTTCGAAGCTGATGAAGCTTATAATAATAATGAATATAATGGTTATATGATTTCAGCAAAAAGAAAAAATAATATGAGTGATTTTGTTGGAATTGAAATAACCCAAAGAATGTATACACAAAATGCACCTTTTGAATTAGTAAAAAATTCAGAAGTTCTTATAACAAAAGAAACATTAGATGAGATTCTATTTAGTGCAAATAATGATGTTATTAAACTTGCTAACTTACTTAAAGATTATTATGACAATAATAATAAGCTAAACAAATATTTAAAAATAAATGAAAATAATAATGCATTAGATATTAAAAGTATATATAACATTGAACAATTAAATACTTTTGCATCTGGCTTACTATTTTAAAATGAAAAGGGAAAATTATGTTATTAGTAGAGGTATTAAAAGAAAACATAGAAAATAGATATCTAAATGAAGAATATCTAGATATAAATATTATTGAAGAGTATGTTGATTCAATGAATAGTGAATTTCAATATTTATTATTAAAACTACAATTTAATAGTATTAAAAATTACTTAACAAAAGAGTTAGAAGAAAAAGTAAATGAATTAGTTAAATTAATTAATTATGACGAATTTTTTTGTTTTGAAGATGCTGAAGAAATGGCATTGGTTTTAAGAACAGGTGTAAAACTATTAGATGAAGAGGGGAAAATTTATAGATATGAATTTGGTCTTTTAAATCCATATAGAGTAACTTATGACAATATAGATATTCCAATTGATGATGATTGGTATAAATGTGATGGTGAAACACCTTTTAAAATTATTATAGGAGAACAAAATGAATTTTAAAAATGAAATTGATTCATTAAAAGAATTAAAAGAAAGTTTTATAGCAAATTGGCAAAAAATGCTAGATGAGGGTTATGAGTTAGGTCTGGTAATAGAACAAAATTTATATAAAGATAAATTGTTAACAATTTTATATGATACATTAAATATTAGAGAAGAATTAATAGAAAATCATAGTGATATTTTTATTGATGGCTTACCTAAAATTGAAAATGAACTTGATTTTAGTGATACACTTGATAAAATTGAGAAGCAATTTGATACTCTAATTGAAGAAATAAGTAATGCACACAAAATTAACTTAAAATTTGTTGCAATAAATATCTTTAATAAATTCCAATATTCTCTTATCTTAGAAAGAAATGAAAAAAAACCTGCAACTGAACAAACATATGCAATTGAATTTTTGAGAGTTCCAAAATATGGAAAAAACTTTGAAAATATCCCAAGTTGCATTGAAGGTGCTAGAGATAGAAATAATATTTATTGGAGTGATTTCACTTTTATTGATACTAATGGAAATGAGTACCAAACATTTGAACATATAAACATTCATAAGATGGAAGATTATAATAAAGTTATGGAGATTAAAAGGTCAACAAAACTTAAAGATTCAAATGATGTTTTGCTTGCTGCTTGTGTAGTTACATTATGGGAAGAACATAGAAATACTAAATCAAAATATTTATATTTCTTCTCAAAATTATACACTCCTAATGATATCAATACATTAAGAAAAAATTTCTTTAATAAAGTTAATGAAGAAAAAATAAATAAAAATATCTCATTAATTGAGACTATTTGGAAATAATTTTGTAAGTTGCCTTTGAGGGTAAATAATTTACCCTCTAGGGTATATTTACTCTCTGGTTAATAAATTAAAAGCATTAATGCTTAATATAACGAATAATTAGAAAGAGAGAAAATAAAATGGAAAATTACAAAGTAGGGCAAAAAGTTAGAATTGTTACACTTGATGAGGTAGATGGAGTTTCAAGTTCAGATATAATTCTTAAACATTTAGGAGAAGTAGTAACAATAAAAACAGTTACAGATGATTGTGGTTTAACTATATATACTGTTGAAGAAATAGATGGAGTTGATTTTATTGATGTTGATTTTTCAGGGCATTATCATAATTTACAGAAATGGCAAGAGGAAACTATTTGTCCTTGTTGTGGCTCTAAAAATTTTTCAAATTATGAAGATTATCAATCTGAAGAAATATTTAGAATATATACTTGTGATGATTGCGATGAAAGCTGGACTGAAAGATATAATCTAACAAAGATTTCTTCATTTGGAAATGAACTTGAAATACCTTCAGAAAAGGAAAACAGACTTGAAAAAGAAAATCAAGTTTTAAGAAGCACAATTAATAAATTGAGGATAGAACCTAAATTTTGTATTATAGATGAAAATGATGTTATAGTAAATTGTAATATTAAAGATTATCCAATTGGTAATGTTGAATATAAAAAATTAGATTTTGTTAATGAAGATCCAAGAGTAGATTATCCATATGGGATTGAGTTTAATAAATATAATTACAATGGAGAATTACTTGAAAATATTGATATAGTTTGGTTTTCTACTGAAGCAGAAAGACTAAATCATATTCTTAAAGAAGATTTGATTAGTTATTGCAAAGATATAAATCAAGATGATTTAAAACATAATTTAAGATTATATGAAGAAGATTCATTATTTATAATTGAAAATGAAATAGGTGAAATATCTATAACATTAAAATATAAATTATGGCAAGCAATTCAAGTTTCTGATTTTATATATTATATAAGATTTGAAAAACTTGATAGTGGAGAAATACTATTTCACAAAAGAATTTTCTTAAATGAAAAAGATAATTTTATTACTACAAGAACTCTAAGTAATAACGAACTATTTGTGCCAATAGCACAATTATAATTAGGAGTTTAATTATGAGTAATAATATAGATATTAGTAGTAACATAATTAATGAAATAAATAATGTTTTAACTAAAAATCATTTAAAAAATGTTTTTTTAAGAAAAAGTAGTTGTTTTGGAATAAAAGGTACTTCAAAATATGATGATAAAGATTTGATAAGGTCTTTGAAAAATTTTGTTTTAGAAGCACCTTATAATAAGTCTTTATATGAAGACTTTGTAGATATTGGACTATTACCTAAATTTTTTATTGGTGATTTAGTTCATTGGTATAAAGAATACCCTCCAAAAGATAATTTTGAAGTAAATTCTAACAGAGTAGATGTAATTGAGAATATTGGAACTCATTTATTGGGTGGTTTCAGCTATTTTACAAGAGAATACAATATCTCATCTAATATAGAACCACGAATTGGAAAAGCTTCAGAATCTTACATTGTAAAATGCGGAATAGATAAAAATATAAAATTTGAGATTCTTGGAAAAAATAAAGATACTTTATCTCAAATAGATGCTACAAGATACAATGAACTTGCAAAACAAGAATTAAAGGAATTAATAATTCCAAAAAACCATAAGATAACACAAACTCAAACAAATTGGTTTTGTGGTTATTCATTAGGAAATTTATCTACCTATATTACTTATGATAGGAGTGTCACAGAAAGGTGTAGTTTTGAATTATCTGTAGAAATTAGATTCCATATTAGAGATTTAGCTAATGATAATTTTAATGCAACTTTGTGGCTTGATTGTAAAAAAGAGAATAAAAAAATAGATTTATTAGAAAATAATAAAGATAGATTTGTTTATGCGTCAAATTTTGATGAAATGTTCTCAAAAATAATCAGTGTATTAAACCCTTTAATTGAAAAGGAATGTAATGCAAATTAGTAGTTTAAATTGTAGAAAAGCAAATAAAGAAGAAGAAAAAAATATTTTAAAAGCTTTGTGTACTAAAGTAAATGAATATTTTTTTAATGGTAAAAAATTTGGCTCAATTTATGAAGTTTATAAATATTGTAAAAAAAACAAAATATGTAATGGAACTATAAAACATAAGTATGGTAATTGGGGTACTGTTAAAAGTTTAATATTAATGAAAGAAAAAGAAGTAATTAAATATTTCTAGTTGCTCTTAGAGCTGCTTAAATCCCAATTGGGAGTTTAGGAAATTTCTAACTCCCAATTATGGGAGTTATTTTCCTTATATAAAAAGGAATTTACATGCAAACTTATTTTAATTTTGATGAAATAAAAGAATTTTCTAAGATACTTAGTTCAAATTTAATAGAAAGAAAAAAAAGCTTAGAAGAAGGAAGAGATTTCCATACAGTTAATGGAAAAATTGTAAGGAGAAAAAATAAAACTTATGAAACTTACTCATATGATAGCTATGCTAAAGATAATGCAAAACTAAATATCAGTTATGCTTTAAACTATTTAGGGTGGACTATATATGGTTTTAAAGAGGATAGAAGTGATTCAATGACTGATTACTTTGATTTTGAAAGTTGGAAAGGGATAGCAGTTAAAAATGGTTATATCCTTGTAATTGAAAATTCAAGTGGGGGTATTATTTCAGGCAATTGTGTAATGAGTAGTTATTCAGAAGATGCAATGTATCAAGTTAATAAACTAACTAAAAAAATAGAAAAACTTGAAAATTTAGCAAATAATGTTGCAGCAAGTATTGGAGAAGTAAAAAACTCTTGTGCATTAATCGAAAAGTATAAACAAGATATTATTAAATTTCAAAATGAATATTATCTTTGTTATGATAATAAATCTAACCCATATCCAAAGGATTTACCTCCTGTAGAATATCAAAAAAATCCAAAAGGAAGTAATTGGCATATCGAAAAGAATGGAAGAATAATTGCAAAAGGTAATGGTTATATAAAATTTGCAAATGTAAAAGGCTTCTCATACAGAAGTAGAAATATATGTAATTTATTTTTCAAGAAAAAAAGTAGTAATAATATTGAGATCATCGAAAAACATACCACAAAATCTTGGAAAATTGCATATAACAATATACTTAAAAAACAAGATGGTCAAGAGGGGCTTCTAGATGATTTTATGAAGTTCTTAAATAAATTAAATGACATTGTAAAATTAAAAATAGGAGATAGTGAAGAAGAAACTTTAACAAAAAAAATAAAAACTATTCAAGAAGTGTATTTTACTGCGGAAAAAACAAACGAAAAAACTGAATATATTAAAGTTTCTAAGAAGTATTCAAGTGTTTCAGGACTTATTGCAGGTAGAGTTTATAAAATTATCGGAGATAATGAAGTAGTAAAGGTTACAAAAAGTTTTGTGAAAATAGATGATAAGTACATAACTACATTTAAAAAAGAACCAAATAAATCTACAAAAAGTCAAATAGCTTTTAATCTAAAAGAAAAAATCAATGATGGGAAACTAATATATATCAAATTAGTTGAGAATATACATACTTTTGAAAAAGAAGATTATGTTAAGCAAAAACCATCTAAAAGAAAAGCAAAAACTTCTTCAAAAAATTATGATTTCGAAAAAATGTTTATTTCAGGTGAAGTTATTGAAGTAAATAATGAAAAAACAAATAAGAAATATAAAGTAATAAAACTTAATGAAAAGCTAGAATTAACTACTTTTAAAAAGCTTTGTGATTATTTAAAAGATAATCAATTAGGTTTTTATGTAAAAGGTAAAGGAGTTTATTTAAACTCTTTAAATAATGAAAATGTAGCATAAGGATAATAAAATGGCAACTACAATAGTAACAAAAAAAATCAATAATGTATTAATATCTTTTGAAGATGAAATTGTATCAAAACACTTTGAACCAATTGTAATGGAAATAGTTGATGCGTTTAATAAGAGATTAGAAATTACATTGGATTGTTTATGGATAGATGTTGGTAAAAACATTTATAATATTCATATTGAAATTAATTCAAGAAAAGATAATGTTGATTTTGAAGATATTTATTTAGATATTTCACAAGATAAAACAAATCTTATAGGTTGTGCAATTTCAAAAGGGATAGATTTAAAGAAAAATTTTAATACAGAAATAGTTACAAAAATGATTAATGCAATAAACTCTGTAAATAAAGAAAGAGGTTCAAATGTTTGAAAATTTACCTAAATTTAAAACTATTCTAAAAAGAGAAAAGTGCTTGAGAAAAGTAAAAGCAATTGATTATATGAATTTAAAAGTTTGTGTAGAAATTTCTTCTTGTTTTGAATGGCATATTCCAAAATATATCTTTGAGTCAACATACTATAAAGATAAAGAAGAAAATGAAATATATGAAGGAGATATAATTGATTGGGGAAAACATTCAAGAGGAATAGTTATGAAAGAAAAAGGACAATGGGTTATATCAAATAGTAATGGTTTTTTTCCTTTACATGGATATTGTAATGATGGAAAAATTGTAGGAAATAAAATATTAAATAAAGATATGTTAAAACATCCAAATTTAATATATTTTAAAATTGCGTAGAATTTACTGTCCCAAAATGGGACAGTAAATAAGAGAGAGAATTAAAACGATAAGTTTTTCCTTGAAAGAGGTTTTTTTTATATATATAAACAGACTAAAAAACAGACAAAGAACAATAATTATAATACTCAAATCTCAAAAGAAACACTAAGTAATATTTAACAAACAATTAGCTATATTAATAGTATTCATTTTTTGAATTATCTATAATAATAGATATAAGTTTGTTGCGAGAGCAATAAGCTGTGCCAAAAAGGCAAATGGAGTAGAGATACATCCAAAAGGGCAAAAGTTTGTAAACTATAAGATAGAAGTCTTGTAGCCCAGGTGAGAAACCAAAAGAAGTTTGCGAAGGTATAGTCTATAATCTAAATAATTAGATTGTAGAGTGTTTCAGAGTAGTTGCTCAAAAGAGCTAACCCGTAAAGGGATACAAAAGATTGTATTCCTTACGGGATACTACTATTTGTATCCTTTTAGTTTTTAACTTATAAAAGGATAAAAATGAGTGCAAATCCTAATAAAAAATTCAATACAGTACTTGTACAAACTATTAAAAATGATATAGAAAATTTCTTAGAAAATATATCAAGTTTTAATATAATAGGCTTTAATGCACCAATTATCTTAAAACATATAGATACTTATGCTCAATTGATATACTTGTATAATTATGATGATAGACCTTTCTCCGTTGCTTATAGTGGCGGTAAAGATTCTACTGTTACATTGGATGTTGTTTTTAAATCACTTCTTTTACATAAATTTATTTATAAAAAGATTAATCAAAAAAAAACTTATATTGTTTTTTCAGATACATTATTAGAAATGGATCCAATAATAATAGGTATATTAAATTCAATTGAAGAATTGAAGGAATTTTCAAAAAAATACGATTTGAATGTAGAAGTCTTAAAAGTTGCTCCTATTATAAAAAATACATTTTTTTCATTGTTGATTGGGAAAGGCTATTTGGCCCCAAGAAAAGATAATCGCTGGTGTACAGACCGCATGAAAATTTTGCCTCAAAAAAAAGCAATATTATCAATACTAAAAAATAATAAAAATGGTTTTATTGCAATCACAGGACAAAGGCAAGATGAATCAATTGATAGAAAAAAAAGAATGGAACAACTTACAATAGATGGCTCATTTAAAGAACATGAATTCAAAAATTGTAATTTATATGCACCAATAGAATATTGGAATTCTAATGATGTTTGGAATCATATATATAATCATAGATTAGATTGGGTAAATGCAAATGAATTAGGTAGAATTTATGCTGAAGCTGCAAATGATGGGGATGAATGTAAAAGTCTTTTAGAAGGTTTTGAAACTGGTTTAACTCCTGGTTGTGGTAAGTCTGCAAGATATGGTTGTTGGGTGTGTTTATTATTTGAAAAAGATAAAACACTTAATAATTTAACACATCATTATGACTATTTAAAATATATGGAAGACTTTCGTAATTGGTTAGCACAATTTAGATATGCTGAATGGAATGATAACAGAGATATTTTTATTCATGGGAAACATAGGATGAAAAAATATGATATGAATAATCATAGAAAAGGTATGCAAATTCCAGGTGGATATAATCTTAATTTTAGAAAACAAGTATTAATAAGATTGTTAGAAACTGAAGAAAAAGTAATATCTGAAAGAAAAATTCCATTAATAACTGATGAAGAATTAGCTTATATCCAAGAAATTTGGATTGAAGATGGTGATTTAGAATTATCAGTTTTAAAAATTGCAAAAAATAGAAAATTTAAACACTTAATTAATCCAATGTATTTTAAAGTTCTTAAATCTGTTGAACAGATGAAAGACTATTCTAAACCTCATCCATACCATATAGTAAATTATACTTGGAAATGGATTTACGATTTAGATAATAAACTTGCATTTGATACCTCAAAATTTTGTGAAAGATATTTTTGTCAAATGGCAATTCAATTAGAAAGAAACAATTTTGATTCTTTCAATATAATGAAAACATTAATTGATAATAACTATAAATTTTCAAGATATTTAGCAATAAAGTTAATTAAAAAGTTGCCACTAGAGACAAAAATGCATTTTGTTGATAAAGCTAAGGAAAACTACATTAGAGAAGAATGGAAAGAAGATAAAATAGGTTTTCTAACTTTTCTAGGTATGTTTTATCAAGGAGAAATCAAAATACCAAAAGAGAAAAATCTTTTCGGCTTTAATAGTGAATACTATGAACATTTTGAAGCATTAAAGGAGTTTAAAAAGAAAGAAGACATTATTCTTTGTGAAAAAATATCGCTAAAAGACAAAATGAGATATTTTGATAATTGGTAAAAAAAGTTAAAAAATTGTTGCTCATAGAGTTAACCCATAAGGGGAAATATATTTTTCCTCTTATAGAGGTTAATATATTCCTAAAAGTATTCAAAGGAGTAATTATGAGTACTTATAAAAAACTAGAAAAAATAATCTTACCTCAACTACAAAACTTTCAAGAAGATTTAACAGTAATTGATAAAAAAACACTTTCAACATATAAAGGAAAATTTCTTTATGGTGTTAGACCAAATGGAACAAATCTGTTAATGTTAGATTCTAAAAGAATTGATTATAAAGATTTGCCATTAAGTAAATTAGAAAATTTACTTAGCTCAAATCTGTGTATATTAAAGTATGCAAATAAAAAGTTCTATTATTATGATGGTGAGACAATAAGTGAAATAGACTTTGAACAATTACATACAATATATGGAATGTATTGTAAAGAAGTATATTCTATACATAAGAACTTAGAGAGACTAAATATAAAAAAATTATCATATGTTCTTTGGGAACTTATGTCAAATAATAGAAAATGGAAATCAGAAATTAAATCTTCAATGAATCAAGAGTTAAGAAAAATCAGAAATAATTTTAATTTTTTTTCAATTAAAAGGAGTAATTTAATAAGTGAGGTGGAAGAACAATTATTTTCAAAATGTAATATTTTAGATATATAAGTTCATAACTAAGTATTAAATTATAAAAAATTAAAAAAAAGAAAGAGAAAAAAATGAGTAATATTGAAAATTTAAATAAAGTAGATTCGTTATCAAAAGAACAAATAAGAGAGTTCTTTATTAATTGTGCAAAACAATTATATAAAAATGAAGAGGTAGAGTTTATATTTAAAGATAAGCTTTATAATGGATTTGTTTCTTCTAATGGTGGATATGAAATAAATAGTTATGAAATGTCTGCTCAAAAAGATGAAGATGATTGTTACAATGATGAAGATATATTAGATGGTGGATTAAATGAAGGTACTGCATATGATGCTATTTTTTCTTTATTATCAAGTGAAGATATTGAAAAGTATTATGAAAAGAATTACTTTGTAATTAATGCACAAAGAGATAGTTCAGTATCAACTGAAAATTGTTATATAGTTGAAATAGGGCAAGAGAACTTTTTAAATAGTTTAATAGAATGGTATGAAAATATTATTCTTGTTGAGGAATATCCAACAGAAGACCTAGCAATTGCAAGGTGTATGGAGGTAAATGATATAACAACAAATAATTGGAAAGATATAGTATCAAAAGAGAATGTATATACTGTTTTTGTTGGTGGAACAGAAATAAATGATACCTATTTATCTTTTGATGAAGCTTTAAAACTTCTTAATTCATATAAAGAAGACAATTATGATGATGTTTATATCATGAAAAAATAAAGGTTAAAAATGAAAGAAATAGAAAATAATAGTTTATTAAAGAAACTAGAAAAAGAGGCTAGTGAACTAGGTAATAAAGCTTTTAATAATGGAATACCAAGAACTCCAATATATGATGATAAATTACTTCAGTTATTTAAAAAGTATGAACTTAAAGTTTCTGAAGGAGCAACAATTTTTAAAGCATGGTTAGATAGTTGGGATACATCAAATTTAAAAGAAATTACTATGAATGAAATAAAGGATTAAGATGGCAACAGTACAAGATATAAAAAAATTAAAAGAAGAATATCAGAACAGAAGAGTTTATTTTGAAGGGAATGAAGATATTGAAGGTTTCTATGGAGAAGTTGATAACTTCAGGTTAGACACTGATAATTCAATAATTGTCATCTTAAGAGATATGGAAGATCAATGTTTTGACATTGACTGGAAAGAGATAGAAGATTTAGAGTTTGAATCTTAATAAATATAATTAGTTGCTCACAAAGAGCTAACCCATAAGGGATAATCTTATCCCGAAGGGATAGCATTATCTTATATTTTGAGAAAGTGAGAAATTATGAAAATTATACTAATAGAGATATTCATTATTTTTATGCTCCTTCTACGAGAATTAGGTATACCAAAATTAATTTATGAAGAGTTATATACAAATCCTAAATTAAGAACATTAATAAAAGTATTTGGTGATGTTCTATATATGGTTGGTGGTTCTATCGTAGGTGCTGCAATATATGCTTATTTTGTTGAGGTAAAACTTTACTTGACAGTTTTAATAATAGGTATTATATTTATAGTAATTGGATCATATTTAAAAAGGGAATAGTATGGAAACAAGTTATTTAGAAATAGCTTCATTTGTAATTTTGTTTATTGCAATTGTATTAGCTATTGGGAAATACGATAGTAGGAAGCAATATAATTAATGATTTTGTTTTTCAAAGTCATATTTACCTATTGCTAAAAAAATAGCTATTGCTAAAATAGATAGAGTTGTGATTTCAAATATAGTCATAGTTTTATCCTTTTAGATAATTATAGCAAATATATAAAATAATATCAATGCTAATAAAAGCATAACCCAAAAGGGATAAATTATTCCATTTTGGGATAATTATCCTTAATAAAAAAATAAGGAAAAGAAAATGACTATTTTAGGGCACGAGATTACTATAAAAACTTATGAAAATGATAACTTAATTGATTTTGAAAATATAGACTCTTCTTTAAAAGATACTATCATTATGTCAATTAATGATTCTATATTGGAAGGTTCAACTGCTTCTTATGGAGAAATAGAAGAATATTCAATTTATTTTGAGTGGGAAATAGAAGAATATATACCATCATTTGATGAGTTAAAAAATTTAATTTCTTCATTTGAGGGTAAATTAGATGTATCTCAAATCAATCAATTAAGTGATGAAATAGAAAAACTACATAAAAAAAGAATAGAGCTTAAATGTGAAGAAATATTCAATGAGTATATTTTAAAATCCAATAATAATTTACTTCAACTTTTAATAAAATATTTTAATTTAAAAACAATTAGTTTTATTAATGCAGAAGAAGATTGTTCTTGGGTTAATGTGGTTGAATTAAGTTCAATAGAGAAAAATATATCTTTTTTTACAAATTCATCAGACTATGGTGAAATATTCGGAATTAAACATTTTGATAATTTCATTAATGGTTATGAAACTTTTATTGATATATTAGAGAATGTAGAATTTGATAGTGATGAGGAATTAGAAAATTTTGAAACAATTATAAGTTTAATTACAAAAGATGAATATAGTGAATTATTCAATTTTATAAAAGAAATGGATAATGAAGCTAGAAAGTTTCAATTATACATAACAAACTAATTTATATATAGTTGCTCATATAGAGCTAACCCATAAGGGATAAATTATCCCTTGTGGATAGTTCTATTCCTTTAAAGTAAAACTTATAAAAAAAGGAATTATATGTCAGCAAATATAATATTAGAAGATAAAGTAAATAATAAAATAGAACCATTTAAAAAAATTATTAAACCTTTGAGGGATTTACCAGGTGGAAATAAGGGTTTATGGTTAAATAATCTTAGTTTAAAAAAGAGTATGGAAGCAGGAGACACTGTAAATATTTCTTATGACTATGATAAAAAAATCGTAGTTGTTGAAAAAACTGAATTATTAGGTAATCATATAATATCTTATAGAAAAAGTGATATAAAAAAAACTCCAATATTAGATATTAAAAATAAAAGTATTACTGAACTTTTTAAAAATGTAGAAAAAGTAGAAATTCAGTTATTTAAAAATAAATTGATTATAAAAACTGCTACTACTGAAGAGTTAAGAAATCAAAGAAAACAAATAGGATTTAAGACATTCGAACTGTTTTGTGGAGGTGGTACATTAACTCAAATGTTTAAACAAGCAGGTTTTACTCCAATTGGTGGATTAGATATTGAGAATAAATTTTTAAATATGTTTGAACATAATCATAAAGAATCAAAATATACTATTTTAAGTTCATTGGAAGATATTGTTCCAAGTGATTATCCAAAAAATGTAGATATTGCTTTAATTGGTATACCTTGTGTACCTTATACTAAAGCAAATATAAATTTAACAAAAGCATTAATAAATTATGAAAATGGAATTGCAACTGAAAAAGAAATGAAACTTGTTAGGCAAAAAGAAGATGCTGAAACAATGACATTCTTTGTCCTTGAAGCAATTAGAGCAATGAATGTAAATACGGTAATCATTGAAGAAGTTGTTGAATATTCAAAAACAGAAGCTTGTCAATGGTTAAGAGTTATGCTTAAAAAATTTGGATATCACATTAGTGAAACTATTGCGACTGGTTCTCATTCAAAGAGAAAAAGATGGGCTCTTGTTGCAAATATGAATAAAAAAATTAACCTTGAAAATTTAATTCCAAATTCTAATAAAACAATTGAAGACTTGTTAGAAACTCCAATTGATAAAAGAGAATGGAAAACAATTGATGAGGTCCCTAGAGTATTAGCTGCTAGTAAAAAAGATAAAGTAGGTATTAGAACAGTATCTCCAAGTGATATAAAATCTAATACATTTACTACTCATGGAACAAGATCTACAGAACCAATTTTAAAACATCCTACTAAAGAGTTATATTCAGAATTTACAAATAAAGAAATTGCAAATATTCATGGTTTAAATAACTATGAACTTTCAAATGTAAAAACTTTAAATAGAAAAATCTTAGGGCAGGGTGTTACTGATATGTTCTATCATATTGCATTAAGACTAAAAAATAGTATAGAAAAGTATGGAGCATAAAATGAAAATCTATTTTGCGTGCCCAACTGGTAAAAGAAGAGATAATATTTTGAAAGAGTACGGTTATGAATTTGGAGCTTGTTTAACAAGAGATACTTTTAATCATATTACTGCAAGAACAATGCATTGGTTCTTCGATAATGGTGCATTTTCTGATTGGCAAAATAAAAGACCTTTTAATGCCCAAAAGTTTATAGACCAAATGTGGAGAATTGAATCAGAAATAAGATTTGGAAAACCAATATCAAATGATTTAGATTTTTCTTCTATGGAAAGAGGTGAACCTAAAAAATACAAATTAGTTTGCCCTGAATTTGTAGTATGTCCTGACTTGCCTGCAAGAGGTAATGAATCCTTGGAGTTTTCAAGAAAATGGATAGATTACTTAGAAGATACCTTCCCTTACTATGATTATTTTTTAGCAGTTCAAAATGAAATGAGTTTTGAATTAGTAGAAGATGATTTGAAAAATAATAGGTTTAGTGGTCTTTTTGTTGGTGGAACTAAAGAATGGAAATACAAAGAAGCATCAATATGGGTGGAATTAGCACATAAATATGGTATTCCTTGTCATATTGGTGGAATTGGAAATAGAAAATCAATACTTTGGGCTAAATCAATTGGTGCTGATAGTGTTGATAGTGGAGTGGCAATGATACATCCTAAACATTTAGCTGAGATATTAAATATCAAAGATGACATGTTTTGGAATGTAGCATAATTAATTATTTAAAAAAATATAAAAGGAAAAAATATGTCAAATGAAGCAAAAGAATTAATATATGTATTAGAACAAAATGGTTTTATCCCTTTTGGATTAAATATGCCAATTAGTATGGTTATTGAAGATATTAGAGCTTGCAACTATAATTATTATGGTAATAAATATGCATCTTCAAATGAATTATTTGAAAATTCTGCTCTTTCAATTAAATTTAAACACAATCAAGTAGAAAATCCATTTTGGATAACTATTTTTAAAGGTGCAAATTATAGAGAAAAAGAAACTTTATTTGTTGCTGCAACTTTTAATGAAATTATTGATGAAAATAATAATTTCTGCAATTCAGAAAATACTTTTTATGCTAAAGATTGTATATCAAAAAGCAATGAACTCTTTGAAGGTATTGAGTCAATTAAAGAAGTATTAGCAGCATTTGAAACTACATTATTCTCTGGAAGTGAAGACAGTACTCCTATCTTTGAAGATAATTCTGATGCATTGTATGATGTTATCGAAGAATTAAGAAGTTTATTAAAAGAAGAAACTTTAGATGCAGATGAAATTGAAAACCTTATTTATGAAAATAAAAAAATGGGTGATTTCTTAGAACTTCTTGGATTTACTCCAGATGATATAACTACAAACATTATAAATGGTAGTGAAGATGAGTTAAAACAATTAGTTAAAGATATGAAACTTTCAAAAGATTGTCTTAAACAAGTTAATTGTAGACAAAAAAGTTATGATACTTCTATGTGAAATTATTAAACTAGTTAGTATCTTTAAACAAGTTTCAGAAGATGGTATAGATAATTTATTTATCTATGCTGAATAATCTGATAGGGGTAAATAATGATATTTATAAAAAAACATTTTCTGAAAATCAGATTATTAGAACAGGTGTTTCGCATCAATTTGTAACTTCAATAAATGGCATAAAAGCAGAAGAATTGGCAAAGCAAATTGCTTTTAGAGAACATAAAAAAGTTTCTCAAATAAAAAAAATAACTGTTTGCTATGCAGGTAATGTTACATACAATGACAATCTAAGTGTAGGATGTATTGAAGAGTATTTTGCAACACTTGAAGATTATAAGAAAAATTTACAATAAAGTTAAAAGGACTAATATGAATTTTAATGAAACTATATGCAGTAAAGGATTAAAAGTGGAATATATAAGAGGAAAAGAAAATATACAAAAAGTTTTAAAGTCTGGAACAAAACTTACTTCGGATGATTTTAAAAATCCGACAATAGAACACTTTGCTTATGATAAAGAAAATATTGGAACAACTTTTTCGCCTTATGTTGTAATAAATGGCAATACTTTTGTTAGATGTATGGACGATATTGACTACGAATGTAAAATGTTGAGAATTATACAATAAAGGACTTATCATAGATAATTTAATTATCTATGTTGAAGAATAAATTTAAATTTTTGGAGAAAAAAATGAGATTTTTATATGAATTAAATAGTGAAGAAATTAAAAAAGTATTCTATGAAAATAGAAATAATTATATTGCTACAGCAATATTAAAACATAAAAATACACCAACGGAATTATTATTGAAAAATACTAATAATTATAATATTGTTCAAAATATATATCTAAAAGATGAGGTATATGAAAAAATATTAAAAGAAAAATATGAATGTATTGTTAGTATGGCTTGTAGAGTCTCACATACACCAATCTGGTTTTTAGAAAAAGCGTTAGAAATATTTCCTAATAACTATGATGTAGAATATTCAATAGCAAGACTTTTAGATAGGAAATTAACAGATAATCTTTATAAGAAGCTTTCATTATCTTCTCGTTGGGAAGTAAGAAGCTGTATTGCAAAAAATAAATGTGTACCTAAAAAATATCTTAGTGAACTTCAAAACGACATAGATTCAAGAGTTTTAATAAGTGTAAAAGATAGATTAAATGAATCTGATTACAATATGGGAATAAAAAATTGGCGGGATGTTCCACAATTAAAAATTAATATTGAAAGAGATGTATTATGTTCTTAGGTAATACACAAAAGAAGCAGCTTATAAATGAATTGAAGTTAAATAATAGAGAAGATATAGTAAATAATATATTAGGGGATGAAACTAAATTTAAACATATCAAATTTACAGATGAAGATTCTCAACAAGTTGCAATTATGCTAGATGAAGATACATATATTTATTCACAACAAGTAAGTGATGACTATGATTGGCATTTAGATAATAAAAAAGACGGGAAGTATTATCTTACGGATACTATTAATTTAAACAATTATACAGAAGTTGAACAAAATAATGAAGTTTCTTCATATTATGGCTCACTAGAAAGATTAAAAAATGATAGTTGCTGAATGTATATTTGAAAATATGTTGTAAGATAATTTGGATTTACTGTCCCAAAATGGGACAGTAAATAAGGGAGAGAATTAAAACGATAAGTTTTTCCTTGAAAGAGGTTTTTTTTATATATATAAACAGACTAAAAAACAGACAAAGAACAATAAATATAATACTCAAATCTCAAAAGAAACACTAAGTAATATTTAACAAACAATTAGCTATATTAATAGTATTCATTTTTTGAATTATCTATAATAATAATAGATATAAGTTTGTTGCGAGAGCAATAAGCTGTGCCAAAAAGGCAAATGGAGTAGAGATACATCCAAAAGGGCAAAAGTTTGTAAACTATAAGATAGAAGTCTTGTAGCCCAGGTGAGAAACCAAAAGAAGTTTGCGAAGGTATAGTCTATAATCTAAATAATTAGATTGTAGAGTGTTTCAGAGTAGTTGCTCAAAAGAGCTAACCCGTAAAGGGATACAAAAGATTGTATTCCTTACGGGATACTACTATTTGTATCCTTTTAGTTTTTAACTTATAAAAGGATAAAAATGAGTGCAAATCCTAAATCAATTTTATACTAAATTATATAGTATTTTTAATATTAAAAAATAATATTATTAAACTATGAAGAGAATGTATAAATATTTCTATTTTGATATTTTTGGTGCTTCTTAAAGTAAACCCATTAGGGATAGTAATTATCCTTAATAGGGATACTACTATCCTTTTTTTAATAAAAGGAATTTAAAATGGAATATATATTAGGTTTATTTAAAATTAATAAAAAATTTAATCCTTTAAAAGTAATAGAAAATATTGAAAGTAATGATTATTTAAATCAGAGAACAATTGAGAATATTGAGTTTGAAATGAATAAAATCAATACTTTCCAAAAATTACTATATGCTGCAAAGGGTAATAAGTGAAACAAATTAATATAAATCAAATAAAAGGTATTGAAAAGTTATATAAAGCTTTTGATAATGTTATTCATGAGCAGTATGAAAATTATCAAACTTTAGAACTTTCAAATAACGTAAAAAGAGGAATAATAGAGAAAGAAGTTTATTTAAAATTATCAATTGCACAATACACTGCAAATAGAAATGCTATTGAGTGTTTAGAAGGTGCAATTAATTCTCTATTGCCTTGGTTAGAATTACTTATAAATTGTGATGAAAAACCAAATAATGAGCAATTATGTTTATTTGGTTCAAGTGTAGATGATGAATTAGAAAAAGAACCAGAAACTCCAACAAGTTCTGATGATAATTCTTGGAGTAGATATTTCCGTAAAGTAGAAAATGTAAGAATTTCTAATATGAAAAAAAAATATAAATTTTTCGAGTTATTTAATCCTATTTGTTGGTGGTGGGCTTATCATACTTTAAACTATAAAAAATTTATTCCTTCAAATGAAGAGTTAGAAAATCATATTAAATTAAAAATATTAGAATATAAAGACAAACCAGGTAGATATAAAGAAGTTTGGTTTGATACTTATAGAGATATTTTTAATAAATCTATGTCAGATATAGAATTATATAATTGTGTATTAGGAGCATTTAGATTTTATTTAGTGCCTTTTAAAGAAAAGCATGGAGTATTCTTTGATAACAGCTATACTATTCATAGTGAGCCATCAGAAGAGATTACTTATATGTTTTATTTTTCTATGAATAAATTAAATATATATTATTCACCAATACATAATATTCATAATTCAGAGGACTTTAAAGAGTATGATTTTTATAATCCTTCATTCATTTCTTTTCTTAGAGAAACATTTAATGTAAAAGAGTGTGAACCGTTAAATGATGATATTGTTAGAGAAAGAGTATTTAAAATTATATTTGATGAAATAACAATTAAGTGGAAAGAAATATTAAATAATTCATCTTCATATAAAGTATTTAAAAAAGCTTTAATGAAAAAGCTAAAAAATAAGATATCAAAAGTAGGTCATTTTACAGAAGAGTACTCATTTGAGTGTAAT
This sequence comes from Malaciobacter mytili LMG 24559, assembly GCF_003346775.1. Classification (NCBI taxonomy): domain Bacteria; kingdom Pseudomonadati; phylum Campylobacterota; class Epsilonproteobacteria; order Campylobacterales; family Arcobacteraceae; genus Malaciobacter; species Malaciobacter mytili. Next base: position 47,547 of record NZ_CP031220.1, read on the forward strand.
ATATGTACTAAACAACAACAACTTATAATCACTCAAAGAAAAAAAACAAGGGAACTATTAAGTTATGATATTAGCAATGATGATGAGACATCTTGGAAATATATAGTTCTAAATCTGCAAAATGATGAATTATTCAAAAATGCTTTTGAAAGCTTTAAAAAAACTAATACATCGAATATGTATATTGTAGATAATGAATATAAAAATGCAGTTCAATTATGCTTATTTGATTTAAATATTGGAGCATGATAATGGAAATTTTTGAACAACAAAAACAATATAAGTTCTATGCATCAATAAAAGATGGTATAGGTAAAATTTCTTATATTGAAACAAAAAAGAGATTTAGAAATCAAGGCATAGCAAAAAAAGTCGTTACAGATTTTATAGTGCTATGTAAAAAAGAAAATATAAGTATTATAAAAATAAATGCTTATACGAAGTGTTTGATATTTTGGGAAAAACTTGGTTTTAAAGTAAGCAAAAATCCACAAATTATTGATGGACAAAAACAAATTTTCCATAACGGAGTTTATATTTTAAAATAGTTGCCTTAATGGCTAATTAACCTACGGGTATTTCACTAACCCGTAGAGGGGTTAGTTATTATAAAAAGGTAAAACTTATGAAAAAAGAAATAAAAAAAGCTAATAAAGAATTTTACTTTATTTCAAAAGTAACAATTGCAAAAGATGTTGCATTTAAGTATCCAAATTATTGGATAAATAAATTTACACCTTGTACTCTTGCAAAAAGATTAATTTCTGGAAATAGTGAAAGAAATAGCATGAAAAACTATGGTTTTGAATATAAAACAATAGCATCTAAAAAATTAAAAAAAATCTATTTAATACAAGAAGTACAAATTAATGGTGCAAATGTAAAAAATATAAATATTGCTTATGATAAGGAATTTGCTTATTCAATGGCATATCAATATTGTAAACAATACTATAAAAAAGAATTAAAAGTAGATTTTGGAAATTGTGAAAACTATGATGAATTTTATAGTATGGCATTACAAAATCAAGATTTATTAAATTCTATAATTATAGTAAGTGAAATTGATATTTCATCTAAAACAATATTACCTTTTTAAAAGAGGTAAATATGTCATTACTTAGCAAAATAATTAATTTTATAAAACTTCAAGAAAAAGAAGTTCATTTATCTGAAATTTATGAAAAATTTGAAGAAATAAAAAAAACAACTATCAGAGGAAGAATTAATGAAGCAGTTGGAACGAAATTACTAAGAGTTGGGAAAGGCAAATATTTATTAATTAGTGATGATGTTCAAGCAATTGTTGAACAAATGGATAGTAGATTTGCTATTCCAAATATTTTATCTTCACTTCTTTATTATGATATGATATTTTTAGATATACCATATTTTGCAAAAGGTCAAAAAGGTGGTAATAGAAACTTATCTACTTACGATTTGATAATGCCTGAAGAATTTGAAAAAATGACCTTAGAATTACAAAAAATGTTAAGGACAGAAGATTCTCAACTTTATTTTATGATTGCAGGTGGGAAAAGTAGTAAAAAAGATGCTCTTAATTATTTAAGTGCATTTGCACCTACTAACTTAAAAGTAGCAGCGAAAGGTTCGTATACTAAATTAACCTCAAAAGGAACAGTTTGCAATATGGGAAAATATCTTATGCCTCCTGAAGAGATATATGTATATTCTCATAGCGGTAAACTATTGAAACCCGATGAAACAATTTTAGATTTTGAACTACAAAGACCTCCTCTACCAAAACAAGGTGGATATCCAACTCAAAAACCATTTAAATTGCTAGAGCAAATAATCAAACAATCTACAAATGTAGGTGATTTTGTACTTGACTTATTTGGTGGAAGTGGAGTTACTTTAGATGCAGCTTTAAGTTTAAAAAGAAAATGCCATATTTTTGATATTGCAAATGAAGCAATAAATAGAATGAAGAATATATTAAAAACACACGAGACTTTAATTTGTAGTAGTTTACCTGTTAATAATTCATATAGCAGTTACAAACAATTACAACTATTTAGTTAACTATATTATGTAATTTCATTTGGTATCTCAGGTGACTTTACCACTATTGTTTGTTTTTGTACTAAAAAAGAAAAACTTATTTTTCTAAAAATGAGAAAATATTTAAAATATACTGATGATAAATTAGTTCGTCAATATGCACATAAATTTAATATTCCAATGTAACTTAAAGTTTAAAGGAATTTTATTATTTAGATTAGTTGCTTTATCAAGCTTACCCATATGGGCATAAATTGCCCTATGGGCAAGTATGCTCTTTTTAAAGGAGTAAAAATGGTAATAATAATAAAAATTGCTAGATATATTCTATCTATTTTGAAAGTACATCAAAAAACAAAATGTTTTGTAAATGGAGAAGATAAAATTGATTTAGATATGAAATTATTATCTAAATTAGTTAATTCAAATGTAAAGTCATATGGTATCTCAGGTGACTTTACCACTATTGTTTGTTTTTGTACTAAAAAAGAAAAACTTATTTTTCTAAAAATGAGAAAATATTTAAAATATACTGATGATAAATTAATTCATCAATATGCACATAAATTTAATATTCCAATGTAACTTAAAGTTTAAAGGAATTTTATTATTTAGATTAGTTGCTTCATAAGAAGCTTACCCAAAAAGGGCATACGAAAGTCACTGCCTTTAGGGTAGGTATGCTCTTTAATTTACTAAGGAGTGAATTATGACAGTAGAAAATTTAAGCAAAAAAGCTTTATTAGAGATGATTGAAAGTTTTGAGTACTATCCTGCAGTTACAGAAGCAGATGACAGAGCTTATATTTTGGCTTATCTTGATGATGAAGCTTGTGCAATAAGTAAAGATGATATTCAAGAGTATATTGATGCTATTGAAATCACAGAAGATAATATTCATGAATTCTATGAATTTATGAATGATGAAGACTTAATAAAAAATAAAGATTTAATTCATGAAGTTATTTTTGAAAACAAAATGGAAGTCTTTTCAAAACTTTTTGAAAAAGATTTGATAAATGAAAAAGATTTTCCTGAATGTAATAATATATTGTGTTTTCAAGGGTTTGTTTTAAAGTATTCTCTTTTCGGGATAATAGACACTTTAAAACCAATAGATGAATATATTCAAGAGATAAAAAATAGTGAAGCATATCAACAATATATCTCAAACAAAAATGTTGATGCAAACAATATCTCTTGTCCAAAAAACATTAAAGACTTAATTGAAAAATTTATTCCTGAATTTGATTATAACCAGGATAACAATATCTATGGAAAAGATGCACATGCTAACACTAGAGCTGATTTAGAAAGATTTGTTAATGAGCTTCAACAATTAATTGGAATTAAATCAATTCAAATTAATGCAGATGAAGTAAACAATGATGTTTATAATGAGTTAAGAAGCAAAACAAATGCAATAATTCATAGAAGAGACACTAAAGATGAATTCATTATTTTCAATACAATTAAAAATGGTGTACTATTATAAATTTAAATAAAACTTCAATACTTACTTTAATAAAGATATATCCTTTGTAATAATGTATTAAAAGACTTTTATCAAATACGATAAATATTAAATTCTAACTTTATTATATTAGGTTATATACCATTTAGGAAATTAATATTCATTTGAAATAAACAAAAACTCTAAATTAATTTAGGAGAAAACAATGTGTATATTTTCAAAATTAAAAATTATTGCAGGTGGTTTTGTACTTGCAGCAGTTTTAGCAGTTTGTAGCAAAATATATGTAGAAAAATTAGCAAACCAAACACTAGGTTATAAAATCACAAAAGTATTGGTTTCATTGCAAGATTAATAAAATTTACTTTATGTTTGTTATAAAAAAATAATAAGTACCCAATAAGGGCTAAACATCTCGAAAGAGGATTAGTCCTTATGGGACTAACTCTGTTCGTTATAAGTACTGAGGTACGAAAGAGGAGAAAATGAAAATAAAAGTTCCATTTTATTATATGGCTAATGTAATTATGCCAAGAAAGAGAAAATCAGAAAGTGTTATGGTTCAAGATAAGGTTACAATTGAAATAAAAGAGTTTAGGAAAGAAGATATTCCTGTAGCTTTTAGAGTTGAAAATGATGACCTTCCTTTTGAATTAAGAACTCTTGACAAAGAGATTCTTTTTGATGGTAAAAAATTATGGACACTTGATTTTGAAAAAATTAAAAACGAAGATAATAGAACTGTAGGCATAGAAGCTGTATATATTGATACAGTTAAGAAAAAGACTGAAAGTGGTGGTGAAAATCACAAGTGGTCATGTTCTACAGTTGATGCTCCTTTTTATGGATTCTGGCACTCTGCTAAGTGTGCAATGGAGCGTTATGACGAAAAACTTAAAACTAAAAAAGAGCTATTGAAACAATGCAGAAAATGGGTTGATGATAATAGAAAAGAAGTTTTAAAAGAAATCAGAACAAAAGCTAGAAGTATTATAGCAATTGATAATGCAATGTACAAAACAGCATCTGAACCAAGATATGTTGTTATGACTTTTGGATTAGGAAATAATCATGGTGGTACTGGAATGTCTGTAACAAACTATTACAATAGTAATATTTGTAAAAGTAAATATTTTACAGCTTTACAATATGAAGAAGCTTGTAGTCATGCAATAAATGTTGCTAAAAACAGAGGTGATTCAGAGTCAATAGAAAGAATAGGAGATGATAAGATTGTAGTATTAATGCCAGAGGCAGTTAAACTTAATCCAAATAAAGACCATAGAAATGGAAATGAGTTTTTAAATAGTATTGAAACTGGTATTCAAGCTGCAGGTCCTCTAGGTGGATTAGTGGTAGCATTATCAGCTATTACACAATAATAATTTAAAACAAAATCAATTAGTTGCTTCATAATTGAAGCTTATCCATATGGATACACAATATCCTTGATGGATAAGTGTATTTTTTTAGTATATAAGGATAAAAAATGGCAACAGTACCACAATTTATTAAAGAAGTGGCATTAGAATTAGAATTAAGTGCTGAAACTGCATTTATTAAAAATGATAAATATGTCCATATTTATTATGATACTGAAAAGGAAGGTTTTATTTATAATATATATCCATTTAATCAAGAATTGATTTTTGACAAAGATGGGAAAATAAAACCTCAACATATTATAAAAAGTAATTTTTGTAAGACTGATGAATTTGTTACAGTAGAAAATGCATATTTTAATGCATAGAAAAAATGAATTTTGGAGAAATAAAAATGACTTATGAAAATTTATGTGATGAAATAAATAGTGACAAAACTGGTTTAGCTAAAGGATATGCAATTAAATTTTTGCAAGATATGATTTGTTATGTAAGAAATAGTAAAAATAAATTTGATGATTTGATTAATAATGATTTGAAATTATTTAAGTCTATTGAAGCTGAAATACTTGAAAGAAAAAAACCACAAGATGGTGATTTTGTTGAATATTCAGAAGGTAAGTTTGCAAGAATTTCAAGAATTCATCAAGATGGGAATATTCAACTTTCTAATAAGATTGGGGTATATGTTTCAGAAGGTGGTTATTCTGAAGCTAGCGGTTGTACTTATGATTCAGAAATTGTTGATATTGAACGAACAAGATTGGTATTAAAAAACCTAACCCCTACTTCAAAAACAATGATAGGTTGTTGTTGGACTTTTAGTGAAGGTATTTCTGGAGCTAATAGGGGGGTTAATTACAATATCAAATTTAAAGTTTGGTTACTTGGTTAAAAAAAGAGAAAATGTTGTATTAAATAATTATACAACTAAACAAAAAGATAAAAAGGATATAAAAATGAAATATGTAATAATAGTAAATGCAGAGGCAATTGACAAAAATGAACTTAATAGTTTTGAGGGGAGAACTTTCAACACAAAAGAGTCTTTTTACGAGGAAGTAAGAAAATTAATTGATAGTAATGACATAAATTTATATAGCTTAGAGGACTTTATGAATTCTTATAATAATAAAGAAATCAACTTTGTTGACACTTGGATGTGTTATATTGATATTACAAACAATATTGAGCTAGTTCATGTAAAAGATGATGATGGTACAGTATTCTTTGCATATACAGATATGAGTGAAGATGAAATTAAACAAGCTATTATGGACGAGGAATTAGATGCAAAAAATATGGACTTTGAAGAAAAAACAATTGAACATGCTAAAAGGTTGAATAAGTCTTTTGAGTGTGCTGAATATGATATTTTCAACATTTTTTAATAACTTAAATAAAGTAGGAAGTGAAAATGAAGAGATATATAAGTATATTAATAATATCACTATTAATATTTGTATTAAATGGATGTGCAGTTAAGAAAACTGATAGTATTCCAACAAAAGTTGTTAAACATACAATTAATACACCTGCATATGTAGTAATAGCGATTGATGTTACTACAGATTTATTGCTTATGGGGACTATTATTGGTGGAGCAAAATTGTTAGGTATTGAACCTAAAAAGGATGAAAAAAAGAATATTTCAATTACTGATGAGGTAATTAAAAAATAAAGATACTTTCCTCTTTTTTTAGAGGTTGGACTTTTGGTGGATTATAAATAATCTAAGTCTGTAAAACTCACCACCACAACTTACTTTGATGTAGGCATAAGCTTCTTGAATATTTAAAAATAAATGTTCAAGTAGCTTATGCTAAAAAACTACATCAAAGGAAACAAAATGAAAATCAAACAAAATCCAATAAAAATGACATTTATAAAAAAATACGGTTATAGAACATATAGGGAAATATATTTTCTATGTAAGTTTTTTGATATAGAGGTTACTGAAGCTTTAAATAAGGCTGCAGAGGATTTAAATAAATTAGTTAATAAAAAAACCCGATAGGGTTTTTTCCCTTTGAAAAAAGGTTTTTTTTCACATATTATTCAATTTCAATAGTTTCATTTAGTATATTTTTTATAGCTTCATATTTTTTACTGTTGTAGTAATGCTCTAAAAAAGGCTTAACCCAATAAGGAATATTTTTTTGACTATTAACCCAATTATAAACAGTTCTAGGCTCAATCTCAAAAATATTCGCAAATTCTTTTTTTGTTAATTTACACTTATTAAGAAGTATATCGAATTCTTCAGTAGTTAATGGCATAAATAATATCCTTTAATTTATAGAACATATTTTAACAAAAAAATACAACTTTATAAACAAAACTCTTGACAATGTAACCAAAAGGTTATATAATACACTTATAAATTAACCTAAAGGGTAACTATGAAAACAAATTTTTTTGAAATCAAACCATTTAAAGCAATAATTAAAAGCAGAAAAGAGTTAATTAAACTTGGTTGTATTGATAGTGATGATAAAAATGAATTTATAAATAAGTTCTCAAGTAGATTAGTAACTATTAATATTGAAAGAGAGGATGGAAAAACTTTTGTATGTGTTGAAGAGCCAGAGTATGAAATTTATGACATATTTATTGAAAAAGTAATTCCTGTATATTTAGATTGTACAAGTGATTTTGATGTTACACTTTCAGCATTAAAAGAAGTATTTAATTTTAATTCAGAGCAAGCTGTTTCAGTATTAATAAAAAGAACTTTGAAAAAGATAGCAAAAATAAATAAAAGTAAAGAACTATTTGAGCTATACTGCTAATACACAAATAGTTCTGTATTATATTGGTTAGTAACTTTTATATTTAATTGTATTATATTTGCCAATTATCTTTAAAGAAAGATTTGACATTCTTTTTATCACTGTTTGGTCTTCAATGTCTTTAGAATTTGATTTGTTTTCAAATATTTTAAGTATCGAATCCGTTTTGTGATATATATTTAAAATATCTTCAAAACTGTTCTCTCTTATATAATCAAACTTTGAGAATTTGTAGTTAAATTCTTTCATGTCACTTATTAAATAAATAACTAACATATCAGGTATCCATAAAAACTTTTCTTCTTTTTTTATCATATTTTGAACATGGTTTCTAAATAATGCTGCTAGTTTATTGTATAAGAAGCCATATGGCTCCATTAATCTATTTTTATTCTTAATTAGATTTTCTAATGTTTGATAACTAATAACTTGTTTTTCTAAATACTCTTTTAAGATTGACATATGGTTATTTATAATTTGACGTTGACCTACATCAATAAAATCTGGCAAAAGTTTTTTTTCATTATGTAAATCAGCATTAAAATAACAATCTAATAAGTTTAAACAAAATGTTAATAAAACTTCTTCTTTTAAATTAGAAAAAGTATACTGTTTTTGTTTTAATAACAGTAATAAAAAATCGCTACTTCTATTTATTAATAAATCTCTTCTTGGGTAAGTCATTATTTTTTACTCCTTAGTTGTTTATCAATATATTGTTGATAATTGTAGTGGAAAGTATCAACCTCATCAGCAATTTTTTCAATACATTGTGCAAGGCTAATTATTTCATATTTATCAAACTCAATAAATATACCTGTTGCTCCCTTAACAGCAATATTAATTGAAAAAAGAGTGCTATTCCTAGTAGAAATTGATAGAGTTTTCTTATTCCCACTAGAACTGCTTAATGATGGATCAGTATGTTTAACATATGAAGTTTCTTTTTTTTGAAAAAGCTCTTTTAATGCAACTGCTAATCCTCTTAATTCAAAAGAATTGTATTTCATACTAATTTTGTTTTTAGAATCATATGTTTTTTGAGGAGTCATAGGAAAAAGCTCTATATAAATAACATCTTCTGCATATTTTGCTTTTCCTTTTTCATACTCTAAACAAGCATTAATATTAAGCATAGTTAACTTTTTAAATGCCTTTTGTGCAATTTTTATTCTAACTGTTTTATTTTCTATCTTATTCATTTACATTCTTCTTTTTAATATAAATTCTTCTTCCATATTTTTTAAAACCTCTTTCTAAAAGATATTTAGTCTTCATATCTGGTCTATGATTATCTGCATTTTTAAATTCTCTAAAAATTATGATGTTTGGTATTAATTTGGATAAGTGTTTATTTGATTTACCTTTTTTAATATAAAAACCTTTATCATTTTTTTCTAAATAAGCAAAATTAATTTGTGCATATGAAATTTTATCTGTATATCCTGATATTTCGAATTCATGTTCTTCAGGATTATTAGCTGCAAAATTAATAAAATCTCTTTCTTTTTCTAATTTATTCTTTAATTTATTCATAACTGAATCTTTAAAATCTTGTGAGTAGTTACTCTTTTCAAGTCTTTTTCTTAGTCTATCAATTAAGAAATTGTAATCAACAATAAATTCAACTGGAGCAGCTTGACAACATTTAATGTTGTCTGTAATTAAAACATATTTGTCAACAATAGTAAAACTGAAACTGTATGCAGGTTTACCATAATTGATAAAATTTACAATTTTTCTAACATCATATGCTTTACCTCTTTTACTTTCAGTTCTAAGAGGTTTTAAAGTTCCATCAATTGCGATAATTTTTTCTGCAGTATCTTCATCAATAATGTAATATTTAGCATTAAAAAAAATTCGTTCAACAGAAACAGTATTTAATATATTAAATATTTCTTGTTTAGCATCAATAAGAGTTTCTTTTTTTGATTTACTAGACATAATATCCTTACACCCTTTCATTTCATAAAGTTATAACCTAATGAAAGAGTTACTTTATTTAAGTAACTCTTTGTTCATGTAATTTTCAATGTTAATAGGGTTAATTCCATTTTCACATTGAGAATTTAGTTCAACAATGTAACTATTGTAGATAGTATCTGCCATTGAATTAATTTTGTTAATAGATTGAATTTTTAAATTCAATAAAAACTTGAAATCCTGACTTTGTAAATTAGAAGAATAAAATTCTTCAAAATCATTACCCATATTTGCAAGGTTACATTTTTTAGCATTGTAAATATCTAACATTATATCTTTTTTAACTTCATTAATACTAGCAGCAAAAGAGTTAGTACTAAATAAAAAAACAAAGAATAAAGTTAAACTAAATTTTTTCAAGAGTTTTCTACCGTTGAAATATTTTCTTTTTCTTTTTCAAGTTTTTTAATTTCATTTACAATAGAAACTATAATAATATAAAGGTTGCTTCTATAATAACTTTTCATTAATTTAGACATAACAAAAAAAGCAAGAAACCCAATTAAAATAATTGCGATATAACCTAAAGTACTATTATTAGTAATAGTTAATATAGATTGAGCACCAAGAATGTATCCAATTGCAATAGCAATTGTACCAATAAAATTAATTTTTTCAGGTTTATAACCAATATTTAAATCTGAAGATTCTTTTCTCAAAGATTCAAAATCTTTATTAGTAATAACTTTTTTGTTTTCAAGAATATCAGATACTTTGTTTTTTAAAGTTCTAATAGTTTGAATTCTATTGTCAATACTTTTAAGACTTTCCATTATTTGCTCCCAGTAAGATAAATTATAATATTAAAAATATAAATAATCTAATTAATATTATTAATACTATTATAGCATATTTTTATTAGCAAATAAACTCAAATAAACAATAAATGTATCATTTTCTAAATATATAATCTAGCCCCTTGACACGACCATTTTACTATAAGCACTATTTTACCGTACTTCCAATTGATGTTTCAAGTGTTTCAACTTTATTTTCTTTTGAGCATATTTTCCTATTTTTTTTGAAGTTTCGCCCCGCACCACATTAACAATATTATCAAAACTAACAACATTAACAACAAAATTAACATTTTGAAAAATTATAACATCAATAACATTATTGCTGTTTAGTGAAGAGTATGGGGACTAATTTTTGAGTTTTTGAAAATGTGTTGGAATTGTTGGAAGTGTGAAAAAGGTTTGAAGAAAAGTTTTGTTTTTGAGAGTGTGGATATTATAATAAAAGTAATTGTTGAGGTTTATGTGCTAGATTATATATATTAGAAATGTAACATTCTATAAAGAAAAAGAGTTTTAAAATAAACCTTTTCTTTTTCTTTGTAATGCATCATACTCTTTTTTAATTCTAAAGTTAAGTACATCCAGGTCACAAGAAACTTGTAAATAAGTTGTTGAGTCTGATAAATCACATATTTGTTTTGCTCTTGTAACTGCAACATAAAATAAATTTATTTCATCAGTATAAAATGAAGGTACTTTGTTTATATTTACAATATAGTCTTGATAACTTTCATATCCTGCCTTTGCAATTATATAAGCAAAATCTGCGAAATCGTCTGCGATTATTACTTTATCAAATTCAAATCCTTTACAAATATGTGCATTTGTTAATATAAGTCCATTTTGTCCCTTATCATAATTCTCTTTTGTTATCTCGTAAAATGAGATTATTTTTGCACCATATTCTTTTACTATTTTTATTATAGTTGAAAGCTCATTATCTTCAATTTCATTTATATAAGTTTCAAGCTCACTTGTTGAATTAAAAGAGGAAAAAAACTTTTTGTTTTTTTTGATTAAATGATTCTCTTTGGCTAAAAAATAGAACAATTCAATTGCAAAAGTAAATATTATATCTGGATCTTTTAAAGTATTAAAATTGTAATTTTCTTCTGAAATTAGTTCAGCAATTTTTTTAATAAGCTCTGCATTAGTTCTACTAATATAAGCTTCTGTCTTAATTTCTGGATTTTCAATTACTTCAATGTTTGATACAATCTTATTTTCTTCAGCTTTAAATCTTTGTAGTATTTTATTAGCAATTGCAGCTATTTCTTTGTTGTATCTAAATGTTTCTGTAAGATGGAATAATGTTCCTTTAACTCTTTTCATTGCGTTTATAGAGTTATTAAAAGAGTATATTTGTTGATGGTCGTCACCTACAAGTATCCTTCTTTTAGCAGGAATATTATTAAAAATTGATATTTGTACAGGGTTAATATCTTGCCCTTCATCCAACATTAAAATATCAAAGTCTAAATAACCAATAGTATCATCTTTTAGCATAGTTTCAAAATGTTTTTTAATCATAGCAAATGATGGCTCTATTACTCCAGTCTCCATTTCATCATATAATCTTTGTGCAAGTTCTGAATATTCATAATCTTCTTTTGATTGATCAATATCAATATAGTGTTTATCTGAATTACAATAATTATTAAATATTGTAAATACTTCTTTTGCTTCCAAAAAAGAGATATTATATAATTTTGCAATATCTATCTCTTTATAGTTTACAATATTTCTTATTTTTATTTTTTTTGCATATTTTGCTATATTTGCATATGCTAAAGCATCTATTGTTTTTACAGTTACATTACTATTGTCTTTAAACCTTTTTTTCGCTTCTTGCTCATTTGCTTTGTTAAATGTAAGATATAAAATTTTTCTGCTTTTATAACTATTAGCAATTAGTTCAAGTGTTGTTGTTTTTGCTGCACCTGCAAAAGCTCTTATTTTTATTCTTTCTTCATTTTTTATTGCATGTACTATATTAATTTGCTCTTGTGTAGGAATAATCATTTGAAACTCTTTTATTTTTATTTGCATTATAGCATATTAGATTAACTTTTTAAACTATATTTTAACCAAAAAGTTAAATTATAATTAAATTTAATGAAAAATTTTAATTACTTGATTATTTTCATTATTTGTTAGTTCTGATTTATATGTTAGGTTCAATAGTTACTACTATTGCTATTTCTTACTAGGCTTTTTATTAGTTGAAAGTTTTGAAAATTATTCAAAAAAACCTATTATTACAAAAGCACTAATAGGAATAAATGCTCGTGTAGTTTCACTAATTTTTGTAGCACTTTGTAATCCTATATTTCCAAGTGGAATAAAAAATATTTTTGATTTATTAGCTTTAATTGTAAGGTTTATTATTGTGTTGAGAAAATTTAAAATTTCTATTCTTCTTTTAATAATTTTATTCTCTCTTTATGGTGTTATTTTAAGTTTGTAATATACTAAAAATAAATATTAAAGATTTAATTTTTACTTAAGCAATATGGAACTTTTAGTACCTTTATGCAAAAGTACCCTATATCAGACTGACACAGAATTTCTAACACTTCCTTTTCATCCTCAAATATTATAAATTGGAAGGATTTGTTGTTTTAAGAATTGAGATAAAGGGTATCCCCTTACGGGGCATACCTTTTAATTAATAGCCTTTTTTAGGAGTTTTTTAAGTTCATCGTATTCATTTAACTGATTCTTTAACTCTAAATTTTCAAGATACATTTCAATAGCTTTTTTTAAGGGTTCACTTACATTTCCAGTTGAAGCAACTTTATTTATATTGCCTTCACTATACCCAATCTGTTCTGCAAGTTGTGCATAAGTCAAACCTAACTCTTTACAAGTTTTTTTGATGATGTTCTGTTCTTCGCTCATTCTTCTCCTTTATATTGCTTGATATTTACCATTTTTATTGATGTATTTAAATTCAATGATTTCTTCTTCTATATCATTAAATTCTGCAACATCTAATCTTGTCCACTCATCGATCAGTAAAATAGTTTATCTGTTTCTTATTGTATTGTATTATATTAAATAATTGATATCATAAATAGTTGACTTTTATGATATAATTTTTTTAATAGTTAAAGTAAATTATTGATAAAGTATTTTAGATTAACATTTATTAATAGTTTATTTAATAACAACTTCGAGAAATCCCATTGGTCTTTAGCGATATTACTCATTACTATTTACCTTTATTTGAATTTTTTTTAGCTTTGCTTTTTATTTTTTTAAAATCATTAACTGTTATAAAACACATACTTGTCCTTTTTTTAATCTTAAATAGTCTAACATAAAATGTTAGACCTATTAAAATTAATTTTTGATATATAAGTTTGATGCTCTCTTTTTCTTATTAAGCTCAAACTCTATTTTGTTAAGTTCCATTGTTCTTTTAGCTACCATTTCAAAGAAAATTAAAATACTTTTATTAATATAGGCAATTAGTAATACTACTGAGATTAACCCTAACATTAAAAAATAATCCAAACATTTGCACTGATAATAAAGATATTATTTGCACTGTTAAAAAAGATATTGTAATTACATATATAATTAAAATAATCAAAAATACTCTAATATTCTTTTTTAAAATTTTAGAGTTTGCGAATAAAAAATTAATTTTTGCATCAAAAAAATTTGATTCCTTTAATCCTATTACCTCCTCACCTTTTTTTTCTAACTCTTCAAGACTATAAGTGTTTATCTTTTCTTGTATCTCATTCCTAAAATTTTTAAACATTTTTATTCCTTAAATTTTTAATAAATCTTTTTATATCTTCAATACTTTCTCCTGGTAAAAAATCCATATTAAATATTGAAACCTTTTCATCAGTCAAACTTCTATATTTTAAAAGAGTTGAATTATTAATTTTTGCGTGAAATACATACAATTTCACACCATTATCATACTCAACAAGTTCTAGTAAATTCCATTTTAAAATTAATAATCCTGTTTCTTCTTTTGCTTCTCTTTTCATTGCATTTATAGGACTTTCATTTTCTTTTACTCGCCCTCCAACCCCATTGAATTTTCCATTTTGCCATTCAGGTCTATTTTTCTTAATTAACAGGACATTTCTACCATCATTAATAAATCCAACAACATAAATATTTTCCATTTTTACCTCATTATGCAATTTTTTTCAATTCAGATTTAAATACTCTAACTGCTAGAGTCTTAACCTCATCAATTATCTGTTGATTTACCCAAGAATATTCCATTAGTTTTTCAAGTTCATTCTTTATATCAATTGTATTTTTGTTAATTTCATAATAAATCTTTTCACTTTCTTTATTGAATACAATGATTATATTATTATCAGATAAGAAACAAAATTTATGTTCTTTCCCTTCCTTTAGTAATTGTTCTTGCTCTTTAATCCATTCAGTATATTTCAATTAAGCTCCTTATAGTATTTATATAAAAAAAGAAATATTTTTTCTCATATAAAGACTATGCAAAAGCTACAAAAGTAGCTTTGCTTAGATTTTAGATTTTGCCATCATTGAATAATAGTTATCAGATGGGCAAAATTCATTTGCTTTTAAATAATACTCTTTACTTTTATCTTTATTTTTCTCATAAGATAAATATCCTTTTTCAAAAAATTCACCTCTTAAATAAGTAGTTGTACAACCTTTATATTGACTTCCCACTTCTAATGCTTTAAAAAGTATTTTCTTATAACTATTTATATCTAACCCTGTATCCTCATTTAATAAAGACATAATATATCCATCTTGATATTTAGATTTGTAGTCAATTCTTTTTATTAAAAAATCAGCTAATTTATCTGCTGCTAAGAAGTTCCCTCCCTTAACTGCTTTATATAAATGTTCTATTGCTAATTTAAAATTTGGTTTTTTAACTTCAATAGTCGTAGTTCCTATAATTTCATTTGCATTTACATCACTTTTTCTACATTTTTCATACGGACAATTTGAAATTTGTTTTAATATAGTATTTAATCCTTTTTTTCCCTTCATATATAACATACCTTGAATATATTCAGGATCTTTAAGCCATTTGTCTCTATTTAATTGTTCTGCATTTGCATTTGTTGTATTTAATAATAATGTAAATGCTGTAATAATTGAAGAAGCTCTAAACATATTAGATATTAACTCTTTTTTAGTTTTATTTTCAATTTTTATAATAAAATATAAATGCATTACAACTAAAGACATAAATATCCATTTAGAATAATTATGAACAATTTTAAGATTTTTAAATGTTTCTTCTGAAATAGGGTAATCAATTCTTATATACATCCAAATACCACTAATACTTAAAATAAGACCAAATATCACCATACCTAAAACAGTAAGATATACTTTCTTATTATTAATAGTACTTTTTTTAAATAATACAAGAAGTATAGCAATAGTAAAAATAATACCTGAATAAAAATGCCAATCCCATGTAATTCTTCTTTCAATACGTGCAATAAAAAGTCTATCTGCAGGTGGAATTGAAATATTAAGTTGTGGCAGCGATATTTCAAAACTTTTCATAATTGCTTCTTTTGAGAAGAAAAAATCAGCTGCTAAAGCAGTAGCAACTAAACCAAGAAAGCTTAAAAATAATATCCAATGATTGATTTTATAAATTGTTTTCATAATACTCCTTTTAACTTATTGATGAGATATATAATCTATTTGGGTATGGAAGAGGATAGGGTAAATCAATTGTGATAATCTCTCCATTTAATTCGATTAAAACTTTAGTTATTGCATTTGCTTTAATAAATGCATTATTAGTACTTTCATTTGTACCATCATAAACTGCTCCATCAACTTCAGCAAAAATATGAGAACTGAATTCATCATTTTTAACTTCATCATAAACCAGTTGTTTTGGAGTTGTATCTGCAATACCTGTATAATTGAACATTAAATCATTTCTAGAATTAAATAATTTAATATTAACTTTTTGAGATTTACTAATTACAAATGCACCGCCACATATTGCATTTTCCCATAATTTATAATAATTGTAGTTTTCAGCTTTTGTTTCATCTATTATGCAATAACCTTCATCATTACCAAACCAAACTGGATAACCTGGAACATCATTATTTTCAGGTATTAAAGCAGGAATAAGCACTTTATTATTTAAAGTTAAATCAACTGCTTTAAAATGAGTTCTAATTCTTAATTGAGGTAATTCAAATACTTCTTCTCTTTCATTTGCAACAAATAAGGATAGAACATGATTTTCTCCTATTGCAATAGTATCTTTAAAATCAATCATTCCATAAATAGCTTCTGATTTTATTTTTTTCCCTTGATAGTTAAAGAATTCTTTAGGATTATGCATTTGATAGCAATGTAAGAAGTTTGTATTATCTTTACTATTTAATAGCACAAATAAATCATCATCTAAATCACCTTTCATCTTTAAATTTGCAAGAGATACCGTACCGAATTTGTCTAAATTTCCATTATTACTAAATGCATTAGAAATAATGAAAGGTGCAATTGCAAGATATTTAAGAAAATTTCTTCTTTTCACATTAATTCCTTTTGTTAATTTTTAATATTTGTTTTTCTAAGTTTCTTATTCATTTTTCCCAAGCAATTGGAGTAAAAATAAAATTTATAATCATTTTATTTTTTAAAAAAATGTAAGAACCAACACCTGTAAGTAACCCATAAGATTTCCAATTACAAACTTTTCCATTAGAATTTTTAATCCCACTATTACAGTCATATGGATCAGTAGAAATTCCTTTGCAAGTAGAACATCTAAATCCACTACTACCAAAACTAGCTTTTGCCTCACGTTCATTGTTAAAAATTCTAATGTCAGATTTATCATTATCAAGCTTTGGTTGATTAGAATCTTGATAATAATTCATGTACCAATAATTACGATTTTTTCCCAATTGTCGATAATATCTTTATAGTCTAACCCTGTAACTTCTGCATAATGTTTAGCTCTATCAATAACCCATTTAAATTTATCACAATATTTGTGAGTACAATTAGAAATACGTTTGCAAGATGTGTCTATACCCATTTTAATTAATACAAGATTATCTTCCAGCACTGTCCTATAAAATTCGTGATTGCAGCCATTGGGATTAAAACATCCCTCTCCTTTATTACAATCAAAAATAACTGCTTCTTTTAATTTTTCTATACCTTTACACATTGTTAATTCCTATATTTTTTTACAAAGTGATAAAATCTCAGATTGTGTATATACATTATCTAAATCATCAAAGTATCTGTGTTCAATCTGAAAATCTTCATTTTTAATACTTCTTCTTTTAATAATAGTTACTTTTTTTCTACTAATTTTTTTGTTATTTGTATCAACTTTTATAAAGAATGATAATCCAATTAAAGCATCTTTTCTTTTATCAGTAAGAGTTTCAAAGTAGCTATTTGGTTTATTATTTTTTAGCCATTCTTTCTGAAGTAATAATTCATTATCACTTAGTTTGTTCACTTTTTCCCCTTTCATTAAGTTCATTTACTATCATTTTGATTTGGAATAAGCAATATTTAAATTTGCAATTGTTTATATTTATATAGTGTTTAATATCTGGAAATTCTTCAATTTTTTTATTTATATAATTTTCTTCATCTTCATTAAGTCTTAAATGCCAATGATTAAAGTTAGAGCTTTTAACAATGTTAATAGCAAATTTAAAGAATACATATGTAATTGTAAATAGTAATAAAAATAATAGAAAATTAAAATCACTAAAATTAAATTTACTCCAAAAATAAGAAAGTGTAAAAATTGGTATAAAGCAAATTAAAAAATATAAAATTTGTTTTTTATAAATGTGTAATAAATACTTTTTTTCTAAATTCATAATATAACCAAAATTATTTATCTGAAGGAATTATTTTTAAATTATTTATATTGTAGGTTTTTTTGCACCAATCAATTTTTGTGAAATCTATAGATTTTAAAAAATTATTGTATTTTTCAGGTTCATTATAAGTTAAATAAGTAAGGCTACCCCAAACTGCAGTTGAAGATAAATTTTTTAAGCTTTCACTGCTAACATAGTTAACAACTTCGGCTTCACTGTCAAGTTTATTATATTCTTTGATTAAATCAAAATATATTTTTTTAATAGTAGGTAATGATAAACTAAGACTTTGAATAAAATCTTTTTTAGTATTTATATCACCTTTTTGCAAATTTAATTTTTGGCAATCAGCAAAAAGTAATGTTGATGCAAAAATTGAAAGTCCAATAATTATTTTTTTCATTCGTACTCCTTGAATAATTTATGAATTATAACACATAATAATATAAAATTAAACATTTAACTATTCTATATTATTTTAGATATTTAAATGGAATATAGTATTATTTAAATGTAACATAAAACTTTTAATAAATAAAAGACTATTTGATTTAATTGGTATAGTTGTAAATCAATTTTTATATTTTAAAATGTAACATAATATAGAATTATGTTACATTAATATTTTATATGTTATATTTTCCTAATTTTTATCAAATTAGGGGTAATTTTTATGAATGATGATTTTATAAAAAAATTAGAAAAACATAAAAAACATTTTATGGCTAAAATTGAAAATGAAAATAAATCTATTAATACTATTGAGGCTTACAATAGAAATCTTGATAAATTCTTTGAGTTCTTGAATAATTATGATGAAGAAATTAGTTTTGAAGATTTAAGAGAACAAGATATTTTTGAATATATAGAATATAGAAATACAATATCTGAACAACACCAGGAGATTAGTGAAGCTACAAAAAACCAAATAATCAGTAATCTAAAAAAATTCTTCTCATATATAGAAAGAAATGACAGGAAAATGTATGATTTTAAAAAAGTTTTTGAAGATATTAAAATTAAAAAACCAAAAAGAGAACCAAAAGGATTAGATACTAATAATTTTGATAAATTAATCAACTATCTTGAATTTTACAAATTAAATCATAATGATAGATTTATTGCTTATCGAAACTCTTTACTAATAAAGCTTATGGTTTTTGCAGGAACTAGGGTAAGTGAAACAATTAAAATCAAGTTTTCTGATTTTCAAAATTGTTCAAAAGACCATTTATATGTAATTAGTGTAATTGGAAAAGGGAGTAAACAAAGAAAAGTATATATAGAAAAAGACTTTGTGAATGAAGAGATTAATTATTTATTATCACTTTCTATGTATAATCAATTTAGTACAATTGCCATTACTGGAAAACTTAAACCTCTGTGTAGAGTCCAACTTTACAAAGCAGTTAATGTTGTTTACAAATTAGCAGGGGTTGAGGAAACTGAATTACATGCACTAAGACATACCTATGCAAAAAATAAAATTAAAGTTATACCAATAAATGTACTTCAAAAGTTACTTGGTCATAGTGATATTTCTACAACCTCTGTATATACTAATCCTACCGATGAAATGATTGAAGATATATTATCTAAAAAATAATTGTTTAATTTCTTAGCAATTTAGTATATAATTATATTTTTAATAGAAGGAAAAATTAATATGATATTAGTAATAGATACTAACAGAGATTTAATAATTGAAAAAGGTGCGATATTTGATCCAAATAATAAATCATTTATTTATTATAATAAAAATAATTGTTTGACAATTACTGATAATTACAAATATCCAAAAGCATGTTTAAATACACCTAGGACATTTCCAAAAGATTCAAATATTTTTGATAAATTCAATGAAGCAACTTCTGACTTAGATTTAATAGTTTTAAATGAGGATGAGGCTACAAAATTAAATCTTAATGGGATAAAATTCTCAAAAATTATTTTTAAAAAATCTTATAAAAACCTACTAATCAAAGATGATTCGATTTTTTAATCTTATCATCTTTATATAAACGCCATGTTTTTTGATTGTTTTTTCTTTTTTTGAGAGTAAATACTTTTAAATAAGGTTTGTTCAAACGGTCCTTTATTTTTTAGTTACTTAGTTTTAAGGAAACAAACGATTGTTCATATAACCGCTTGAACATTGAAATTATACTAAATAAAACTTAATATAATATTATAAATTGACTATTTTATTGTATAAATAATATTATTAAATCAAAAATACTTTTTTAATATTATTTATACTTTCTTTTTTTTGTTGAATTTGAAAGTTTATTTATTCTCATTTCATCCATTTTATTTTTAAAACTTAAATAATCTATTGTTAAATCTCTGTATTTTTTCTTCATCTTTGTTGTAATTATTGAAAGATTTTTTGATTGTTCATCAGTTGCTTGTAATTTTCCTTTATTTACAAATAAATTTACTATATTTACTAATGGAAGAGATATGTCAGGATTTACACAATCGGAATATTCTATAAAACTATCTAAAAACTTCTTTGTATATTCCTCACCTAGTAAATTCATATTTTCTAATATATATAAAGTTGAAAAATAAAATAAGTTTGCATTTTCTGCAATTTTATTTTTATCTATACTCTCAATTATAGATTTTACCTCATCAACTAAAAATCTGCTCGAATATGCTTCGTCTACAAAATGTATCATTTGTATATCCCCAAGTATTTTTGGTAATTGCATACCTAAATCTTCTTCAATAAGCTTTGACAAACCTTTTCTCATTTCTAAAATATTTGAAATACTTACTTTAATTGCGTGTTCTTTATCTAAGGAATCTGTGTGCCAAGCAAATTGTAATAATTTTGCAATCATAAACTGACTTACATCTTTAAGTAATGGTTCAAAATCTTCTGGAGTATTAGATAATAATAAATCTATCTCTTTTTTAGTTATCCTTGCTTTCTGTCCAAAGTAGAAGTATGTAACATCTTCCCATAATGATGAATGATATAGTTTATAAATATCTTTAAATTCATCTGAATCATATAATTCAGTTTGCCTATTCTTAAAATATGATGCAATAAAATAATCTAAAAATGATTTATGTAAAAATTCAACATGTTCTTCTCCTATTTTAATAAGTGAAGTTCTCTCTAATTCTATAATAAATATTTCTTTATTCGTAATTAATGGAAAATTCTTAATATAATTGTCAATAAAGTTTTCAAATGAATTTCTTTTGATTATTGCTACATTATTTTTATAGAATAAATTAAAAGAAATATCTTCTAAGAAAGTCATTTTTATTGTTGGCTCAAAAATTATATTAATTTGTTCTCCATTACTATATTGATTTAAAGTCATATCAATATATCTTTTATAAAGCTCACTTATTGAAGCAGGTATTTCTTTTTGAGTTTCTGCAATTTCAATTAATAGAGATAATGACATTGGATATAGTGGGATTTGATGTTGTAGAACTTCTATACCTTTTATTAGAGTATTTAAAAGAATTTGATTTTGACTTAGCATTTTTTTTATATAATTTATAGCTTGTGATGTTTCAAAAGGAAGAAGCTCGTAGTTCTGATATTTGTGCAATTTCTTTTTCACTTCGGTACTTTTTCTTGATGTAAAAAGTAAGCTTATATTTTTTCTTTTACAATAAGCCTCTGCTTCACTAATTATTTTTTCTTTTGTTTTATTATTTACCTCATCCATACCATCAATTAATAATAAAGAAGGTAATAAAATTTCTTCTTCACTGTAACAATACTCTAATATTTTTTTCTCAATATTCTTTCCATTCGTTAAATCAGTAGCTTTTAAAACTATTGGTATACTAATTGACTTCATTTCATTACAGTTTTGTACATTAATACTATGTATTGTCTCTTCTATAATATGCATAGTTAATTTAATTACAAAAATTGTTTTTCCTGAACCTGCATCACCTTCAACTAAAATTTTATATTGGCTATTTAGTAATTTAGTAGCCATTGTATTTATAGTTTCTTTTTCTCCAAATAAATTTTCTCCAATTGTTTTTCCAATTTTAGCACTATCTGAGTTTTTAGAAATGGCTAGCAAATGTTCTTTTGATTTATTAAAGATTCTTAAATTAGGCTCTATAAATGAAGTTTCAATAAATTTGTTCTTATTTAATAAAGTTTCTGATAATTCTTTATATTTATTATGTAATGCCTCAATACTTGCTGCACCTAAAAATATATTTGAATAATATTCAGTAAAAAACTTCAACATCATATGAATATCAAAATATTTAATTTTCCCTTCATGTTCTTTTAGATTAGCATTTAAATTTGATTCAGCTTTGTTTGATATTTCACCAAAAATGCAAACATAAACTCTATTTGTTTTTAGTGGAGACAATCTGTCTTTTACATTTAAAGGTACTTCAAAACATTGTCTAATTTGAGTTGTAATTTCAAATAAAGTTTTATCAGATGCAGAACCTGATAATTTATCCATTTTAACAACAACTGCAATATTCTCAATTCCAGTTGGATCATTTAAAGATATTATTAAGTCTCTTCCCATTTCATCTCGCCCATGAGTAAGATAAACATCCCCATTTTTATTATACATTTTAGAAAACAGTATTTTAAGTTCTTTATGCATATCAACTTCTTTAAAGCTTCTAAGAATTTCTCTTTTTTGAGTATCATTAAGTCTTAATTCTGTGCTCATTATTATTCCTTATTTTTTCCATAATTATATTTGTAAATAATAATATAAGCTAACTAAAAAAATTTAGATTTACTATAAATTTATGTATAAATTTTTAATTTTGTTACAAAATAAGTTTATAGTTGAAATAAAAAAAATTAAAAGATTGCTTTATTTGGAGTTTTAGAAAGTACCACCAAAAATGGTGGTACTTCATTTAGAATTTGTAGATAAATGAGAAAGAAAGATTTTTTACATCACCTTCATCATCTAAATAGTATTTATCATACCCTACTCTTGTATAAATATTTTCTGTGAATTTTGATTCAATACCTAAACCAACTAATTTGTCTGTTCCAGTTGCTTTTGAGTATACTGAACCAAGTGTTGTATTCAGTTTTAATTCCTTAGAATATCTATGCATACCCAATTTAATAAATGGTGTAAAATAGTTATGAATTGGAGCTTTTCCTATAAGTTCTAAAGATATTGATTTAGTTTCTACTTTAATATCCCCATCAACAAATGATGTAAGAGGTTCATTTTTTAACTTAAATGTACTTCCAGGTTTAAAATCAAGTGTTGCATCACCAAATTTTGTATATGTTGTTTGTACTGCAAAGTATTTATTAATATTATATCCTAAAGTTACCCCATAACTTGTATCTTTTTCATCTAAACTTGCATTTTGTACATTCTCAATTTGTGTATCAACTTTACTTTGCCCTAGGTTTAAACCCATATAAAAATCACTCGCAAATGCTCCTGATGTAAGTATAGTTGCTGTTGCAATTGAACCAACTAATTTTTTCATTTTTTATATCTCCTTAAATATTAATGAAATTGTATTATAGCATATAAATAACATTTATTAAACAAAATGGATTAATTATATTATTAATCCATCCCTTTTTCTATTGCCATACTATTTATAACTTGTTCAGTCAAACCTGAAATATCTATTCCCTTTGAAGCTTGTCTAAACAGAGTTTGCTGAAATTCTGAATATTTACTTGTAGGAAAACATTTATTTATATATGGATCTTGATTTGGACCACACTCTTGAAAACTAATGTTTTGTAAATCATTAATCGTTATTCCTGCACAATCTTGCCATTTAACTTCAGGTGATGTTCCTGCAGGATATAATTGTTCTTTTAATCCTTCTGCAAATATTTTTGTTGTGATTTGGTCGAAGCAACAATAATCATACCCTTTTCTAACACAACCAAACCAGGAACTTTTTTCATCACAATAACTACGGGTTTGAATACATTGATCGAAATTTAAGAATTTATATGTTTTGTAATGTAACATATCCCATTGCATTGCATCCATTTCATTTTTACAAGTATTAACACTTGCAAAAACATTTGTAAATAAATCAGTAATAATAGTCAATACAAATCCACAAGGAGGACAATAGTAGCTTATAATCATTTTTACAAGCATTAATGCAACATCACCTGCTCCCATACCACCACCATCTTCATCTTTCTTATTGTTTTCATATGAAATGTGTTCACTTGCTTGAAATGTTTTAGTTCCCATACATACTGCATTTGCTGCTTTTAAATAAGCATCTGGAGAAATTGCAACTACATCAACTAAAATTGTACTCATTTGTGTAGGAGAAGTTAAACTATTTACTGAATTATCAATCATGTAATGGCTCATTACATAATTTTCACTTGTTACAGTGGAAATAGCTGCTAATTGCATAGGAGTTAATCTTAATACATGTTCCCAAGGCATCATTAATTCTTTACTTGGATCTGATGAAGAACTCCATCCTACTAAATTTGGTAAACTTGCTCCTATTGAAGCCATACAAGCATTATAGTTTTGTGTTTCTGTTGTAACATTTGTTCCTGCATAACCACCCATTAATCTTTCAGCTAATTTATATTCCGCTTCACTAGGAGCTGCTAAAGTAATTGCTGCTTGTGCACCAAATTTTATTAAATCACCTTGCGTAATATTAATAAATGATGATTTATCACCTATTACAGATTTGTCCCATTCAAGTTCTATACCTTTTAATAACTCTTTTGCTTGTTCTGTTAAAGATTTTTTTTCAGCAACTTGTTTTATAATATTTTTATTTAATTCTCTTTGAGCTTCTAAATTTTCACTTGCAGGGGTATTTATATCAGGCATTTTAGATACATTATTTATATCCATTCCTAATTTCTCTTTAATTGTATCTAGTAAACTTGTAGATCCACCCGAATTTGTTGTATCTTTTATTTTATCTAGCCCTTTTCCTATATCATTTACGGTATTATCAACATTACTCGGTATTCCTTGTAGTGATTCTGATGTACCACTAATATTACCTGCTCCATCCGTAAATAAACCACCTACTGAATCTTTTATTCCTGCATATGCACTATCTATTTTTGAAGAAATTGCATATTTGAAAGCCTCCCACTGTTTAGCAATAGAACTCATATTATTATAAACATTTGAGAGTGCTTGTGCTGCTGCATCTGCTGCTGCTTGTGCTGCATTTGCCGCTGTTTGCAATGCTGCTAATTCTGCTCCAGTAACACCTGCATCTGTCGCTGCTTTTAAGGCTTCTTGTGCTTTTGCAGCTTTTTCTCCAGTTTCATTTGCTGTTTGTCCTGCTTTATCAAGATCAGCTCCTCCAGACATATAATTCCAAGAAGAGTAAGCTTGCATTGCATAACTTACAATAGTCATTGGATCAGATAAATATGAAAAATCCCATTTTTTACCTTTAACACAAGTACCTTTCCATCCAGACCATATATGTTGAGTTCCTACTTCTAACATATTAGCACTTGTCATTGCATCTTCAAAAGCTTTTGTAAAGTCTTTTGTTTCATATCCTACACCCATTATATTAAAGTCAACTTCACCTTCAGTTGTTACTGATGCGTACTTTGCACATCCAGTTTCTATATCAACTCTTTTGTCACATCTATATACTAAATCTTTTCTTGTACTTACTGTTTTACCTGTATGGTCTGTTATTTTATGTGTCTCATTTTCACTTATCTTTACACATTGATTATCTGTATAACTTGTACAACTATTTTGTGAATAACAAGCAGAGTTACAATTTAATTCATTACTAAAAAAGTTCCCTTCTAAATCACCTCCTATATTTTGACCACCCTTACTACTACAAGTCCATCCTTGCTTTTCTTCATCATTTATTGTTCTTGTTTCAGTCGTACATACTTTATAGTCTCTACAATTATTTTGACATAACTCTTCATTCTGCCATTGTTGTACACCATCTAAGTTATCTACAAGTCCATCTTGATATTCTTGCCATTTTTGATTCGTATTACATATATATGTTAACTCTCCATTACCACCTATTGGTACTTGATTATAATCACCATAGCATCTATATTTTCTATGCTCATAAACTTTTAGTTTTGAAATAAATACTCTATTAGGATATGGGAGAGGATAGACTAATTTAATTGGTACTATTGAACCCGTTATTAAATCTTTAATTACAACCTTTTCTACTGCATTATCTATTACATAGTCATCATTAGGGCTTTGTGAAGTTTGACCTGTTTTAGAGTGCCTTCCACCAAAAACTCCTCCACCCCATTCTACCCAATCATCTGTTCTATTCGCTTTTAACTCTAAAGTTCCATCTTCTTTTTCTATATCTTCTTCAATACCAGGTGCTAATTTCATTTTTTTACCAAGTAGCAGTTGTTTTGCCTTTGTATATGATAAACTAGAAAAATCTGATAACTCTAAAGTCTCTTTTGCCATTAGTTGATAATGTTTATTATAAAAATATAACTCAAACGAACCTGCATAAGGAAACATCAAAGAAAAAGTAGATGTAGTATTATCCCATGTTCGCAAATAAATTCCTCCATTATCAATGTCCACAGGATAATATGGAAAATGACTTTGTGCAGTATCAGGTGCAACATGAACATTATCAATTTTTACAACTGTACTTCGATAATGGTTTCTTCCAACTGAAAATGGTGTGCCATTAACATACTCTTGTTCTGAGTTTTGTTGTACACTTACAATATCTGTTGAGTTAATTTCTACATGTTGATTAAATGAATATGAACCATCATTTCTTAAACAACTTAATGGAGTACCATTATATAATTTTGTTGCTGTACCACCTTTTACAATTTCACCACAATAATAAATATCATTTGCTTTTTCAATAGTAATTTCTTTTGCTAATTCTTTTGTATAACCTTTTTCTTCTAAACATTTTTTTAATTCTTCTGCTTTAAAAACATTTGCACTTATTGAACAATTAAAATAATCAGTCAATTCATTATCTGTAATGTTATAAGATTTTTTACTTAAACAAGTATTCATATTTGCTTTTTGAGAAGGACTTGGTCCCGCATGTTGCATATTACAATATATTTTATAGTGTGTCCCATCAACTGCGTGCTTTAATACATAAATATCATCATCTAAATATCCATTACCCACAATATGTACTGTTAATTTTGTATCCCTTGAATCTTCAACTTTGTTTATTCTGATGCAATCAGGATTTGCAGAATATTCATCGGGTTCACCAGATAATACATCTACTTCATAATCTGTATAACTTCTATCTTGACTTAATTCTTTAACTTCTGATGTAATTTGTGTAGAATAAATTGGCTCTTCACAAATTAGTTTAGTTTTTTTAAAGTTATTTACTTTACAAGTCACTTTTGTTTCATCTGCACAAGTTCCAATATACCCTGTTATATTACCTTCTACATCAAAGACTGGTTTATCTTCATCACAATAAATATATTCTCCATCTATCTTATTACTATTTTCATCTATTGAATCAGGTTTACACTCATATGGATATACGATATGTTGTTCTTCTAATATACATTCATCTTTCCCCATTATTGGAGAACTAGGACAATTAAATTGATGTGTTACTAATTCTGCTTTTGTATCTTCCTCTTTTATTAAACCTTTATCAAATATTGCACCCTTTAATTCAGTTTCTTCTCCTGTTACACTATCTACTCTCTCACAATTTTTTATTAAATTTTCCCCACAATTGTTTACAAAACATTGTGATTGTTTTGGATTGTCCCAACAAGTACCACCTGCTAATCTATCATAATAAGAAGTACAAGTTACTTTTCCTCCTTCATAGATTTTACCCCATTTATATTCCTTGCAAGTTTTATATATAATAGGAGGTCTTGAAATTTTTCTCAAATCTTTTACAAAAGTATTTAAGTTCTCTGAAGCTAACTTATTATTTTTTGCATATTCCCTTTCTATCCTCCAATATGCCAAACAAATAGTAATATCATTTGGAGTTCCCATATCTTCTTTTCTAAAAACTTTACAATCTTCTCCTTTTGGATCAACAATGCCATAACCAACAAATAGTTTTTTATCTTTTAAGTTTGATACATCAATATCATCAAATATTTTCAATGAAATTTCATCAGGCAAAACATCAAAATATTTAAAATATTTTAAATTTGATGGCTCTCCTGAATTTGTTGTATTTGTTGTATCAAAAAACCAGGCTTTCCTTTCTTCTGTTGTTGGATTTGTTTGTGTTGTTGTATCTTCTGAATACATTATTGATAATAACAATAATATTAATAGCAAATATCTATTAATCATCTTTATTCCCTTATATTTTGATGATGAGGTATATTACACCACATATAAAAATAGTCCATATTATTAAACTTCCTCCTTTTAATGATAATTTAAAATCTGTTATTGATGGTATTGAATTTACTACTAAGGTTACTAATAAAAAAATATATATTAAATGAGTAAAAAAATACATTTTGAAATAAATTAAATAATATGTATAAAAATATAAATATACATAATAACTTAATATAAGTAGTACTAACGGAGCCATTGCAATTAAAGCACTATTAAACCAATTTAAATCTTCATTATTTATATCTACACTTCCTAAACAATAATATTTCTTTTTATCTATTACTACTCTTTTAGGAATTATGGTAAAACCTTTTGGTTTCTTTAATATTAATATTATTGCTGCAATATAATGTGCAAGTTCATGAAAAAAAGTACCAATTAAATATACAAATGAAGTAACATACATACTCTGATTACTTTTTGCTTTTATTGACATTACAAGTATTGTTAATAAAATATATACATAAAACTCTGAGCCATTCATTATTTTTAGTAAATATGTATCTAACTCTAAATAATAAGTTAATATGGAATTTAAATACTCATATATCACTTATTACTCTTTCACACAATTATTATTAGCATCTAAAAAAGTACCATTAGGACATTCATCAATATAGCACTTTCCATCTTTTTCATATACTCTTGGATCTTGTGGGCAACTTGATTCCCCTATACAATAACTTATTTTGTCATTTAATGCTAAATCACAAAATTGTGAAGTACAAGGCATCCTTCCTTCTTCGCAATTATCTAATGAACATTGATATTGTCCGCTACCATTTAAACTACAAACTCCAGTCCCATTTGGGCATCTATGTACTAATCTCCTACAAACATTGTTTTGTTTTGTAAATGATGTACATTTTCCAGTTTCATCTACTACACATCCTGGATTTTCATTAGCCGTCTGAAGTTCCCAATTATTACCAAATTGATTTACCTCATCTTTACAATCGTATGTATAATAATAGTATTCTTGATCTAATTCTGAAGTATTCAGCTTTTTACAATTTGTCCCATTATCTTCATACCCTTCTGGGCAAGTAATTTCTTGCTTCTCACATATTGTTCCTTTTAATGTCCCTCCATTTGGACAAGTATATGCCCCTCCATTTATTCTACAAGTAAATGTGTACGTCTGTGAAATAGGACCATCTCCATTCCAGTTACATCTCTTTAAAGATGAATATGTTTTAGAACCAAAAGAACCAGCTCCTACTGTATTATTTGTACATTCGTTTGTAAAAGCAAATGAACTACAATATCCAAGAGTAGGTGTTCCATACCAATATTGCCATAATCCTGGATATCCCCCATACCATTGCCCATAATATTGGTATACTGCATTATACGAAGTTGTGGTTGTTACTTTATCAACATAGTCCCAATTTTCACATTTGTAAGTATTTTCATTTAATACTTTCCCATTTGCACAAGTAATTACATCTATTTTTGTAGCTATTCCATCATCATATTCATAATCTGAATTACAAGGTATTGGAGTACAAGCATCCCCACTTCTACTTATAGCTTCTATTGGATGAAATTCATATGGCATAATATATGTATTTGAAGTTGTTCTTCCATTGCAAGTTCCATATCCACATTTACTATCATTATTACAAACAAATGGTGAACATTGCCATTTGTTATCTACATATGCACAAGGTCTATCTTTATCAGAAACACAAGTAAATTTTTCTCGTTTACAATTATTTGCAGGTGGAGTTGAAGAATTACAAGGTGAAGCTAGCTCTGTATTTACTATAGTATTATCTGTATCAACTTTATTACAATCTCCCCCTTTATTTTGTGGAATATAATTGTAGTTTTGATTACTTGATAAATCAGAACATATATAATCATAAAAAGTGTAAGAAATTTCCTTTTTACACTCTCCTTTACTTACTTCCGTTCCAGTTGTTTCTAAATATCCTGCTGGACATTCTTTAATTGTTTCTGATTTTTTTATATTTTTATAAAATTCTAATCCTTGATCATTACATTGTGATTTACTTACACAGTCTCCATATAATTTATTATTTAAAATTCTAATAGAATTACCATTTTCTGTAATATTCATACTTCCTTTGATAATTACATCAGAATCAAAAATTATATAATCTCTTCCTCCACTCCATTTTAATATATTTCCCTCTCCATAAACTAAACCTTTTGTTAATCTCATACCAGTTGCTTTTAAAGCATAATAATAATAACCACCCTTTGAATATCCTCCCTTAAATATTGCTTCATCAAAACCTACATTTACAAAAGAAGAAGAACACCTGTAAAGATCTCCTCCTTTTGCAGAATAACAACTATAAAATGCTGCTACATTTCCATTAATATAGGGGTATATAAATACTTGATTATCTCTATTAGTAGTGTAACTTAACTTACTAGACGCAGATAATACTAATCTCTTTGTAATTGATGTAGTAATTGTTTTCTCAATTTTATTAGTATAATCAACAGTTGTAGAAGTATGTAACTGACTAAATCCATCTTCAACATCCCACTCTTGAGAACATTCAGATAATGCTTCCTCACAATATTCATTATTAAAGCTATCTTTATAACAATTACCTACTAAGAACTCTCTTGGTATCAATTGTTGTGAAGCTTCAACTTCTAATGAAACCTTATCTACAATAGTTCCAGTATTAAATGTTGGACTATTATTAATACTTTCAAATGTAAAATCTACTATTGTGCTATTAGGTTTTAATAATTCTTTATTTGCAGCAAATAAAGGTATTAGTACCAAAAAGCTTAGAAGAAGAAATATTTTTTTATACATGTAAATACCCCTATGAAAATATTAAAATTCATTTTTATATTAATTATATTATTTTAATTATAAAATATCACATAAGTATTATTATTTTATTTTAGATAGTATTAAAAGATTTATTTAAATGAAATGAAAAGGCTACTACAATTAATGTAGTAAAACCTTTAATATGCGAATATATACAAGAATCCTTTTTTATTTAATTCAGTTTTTTTAGGGAAAATTCTTATATATCCATCTTTTTTATTATTTAAGCCATATAAATAAGTATTAATATTAGAATCAATGTCTCCATTATCATTCTTTAGTGTTTTAGGGTACATTGATGAGGT
Source organism: Malaciobacter mytili LMG 24559 (assembly GCF_003346775.1). Classification (NCBI taxonomy): domain Bacteria; kingdom Pseudomonadati; phylum Campylobacterota; class Epsilonproteobacteria; order Campylobacterales; family Arcobacteraceae; genus Malaciobacter; species Malaciobacter mytili. The sequence continues at coordinate 79,352 of NZ_CP031220.1, forward strand.
AATATTATCATATATAGGTTGTATCTCATTATTATTTACTAAAGTAAATAAATTCTCATATGTTAATTTATTCGGACTATATAAAACATATTCAGTATATTTTCCAACAACTTCACCCGTTCCATCATATGCCCCCGTATAAAATTTTGTTTCATATGGACCAACTACAATTTTCTTTCTTATAATTCCAGGTAATTTGTCGTAGAATGTTTTTATGTCATTTATTATTTTAATTCTCATAAATGGTTTGTCTAAAATAATTTCTGAAAAATTAAAATACTCTGCAGCTTGATTTTTATCAAGTAAAACCCAACTTGTTCCTGAAAAAGTTTTATATTCCCATTTAGCTTCTGGACTTATACTTTCAGTATAAACACCATCAGAAAAAATATTTGTTGCATAGTTTTCTATTATTGCGAAAGGCTTAAAAAAATCATTATCTTTTGATGTTCTTAAATACATTATTTTATTTTTCATTTTTTTCTTATTACCATTAATATCAATAATAGTTCTTTCTACAACAGTATCTATAATGTTATAAAAATAGAAACTTCCATTTTCAACATCATTTGATTTTGGCTTTAATAACCAATTTAAAGTTCTTATAGGAAATCCAAAACTTGAATATTCAATACCATAAGAGTATGCATTACTACTTTCTGTGTTTTCTCCTATATTTAGAATAGTTGATTTGTAATTATTATTCATTAACATGTATAAATAACCTTCGTCTTTCCATTCTTCTTTCTTTATCGTTTCATAATCTAAATCAGTTCTCAATAAAGGTCTTGGTCTGTTTACACCTTGTACTTGTGCAGAATTAATTACTGTATTTGTAACCTCTAATCTTGCATTAAATACATTTTCATTAACTATTTTTGCACCTGAAACTCTTAAATCTCTGCATAAATCTTGATTCTTTTTACATTCTTCTTGACCTTCAATGCACCCTTCTCTAAAATCTTGTAATAGATTAGTATCTGTAATTGTAGAATCTAACACACAAGAAAATTGTTGTCTACAAATTGCTTGACAAGAGCTTAATTCTGAATATGTACCGTCTCTATTATCACCAACTATTCCATAGTCAGCACATATTTCAACAGTTTTTGTACCTGTGTTAAATTTCATAATATTACCACTAGGGCATTTACTTGCATAACCACTTGGTAATAATCCTGATATATCTTGTAAATCTAAACATACAAATTTTGTATCAATTTTATAAACTGCTTTTATATTTTTAATAATTACATTTGTATCAGTATTACTTCTTTTTATAATAAATTCTATTTTATCAACTGGTCTATTAATACTAATTTTTTCAACCATTTTTCCCATTCCAAATCTCTGTTCAGCAAAAACTGGAATTTCATCTTCAAAATCATAAGTATTTAGTGTTAATTGAGTACTTATCTCATTATCATCTAATTTAGAATCATCTTTTTTTGTTATTTCTAATTCGTATGATATATAGTCTAATATAACATCTGAACTAATTTCTTTGCTTGATGTAAAGTCTAGTACTTCTTGTGTTGAAAGGTTAACCTCATCCATTGTTATTGTAGTAATTTTTGGTGTATTATTTAAACTTAAACATGGAACACTTTCATAGCAATTTTCTTCGCAATTGGCTTTTGCTTCTAATCCTGATGATGATATAGTCTTTGAAACAGTTAAACCGTTTCTAGGACACTTGTATCTAACTGGAATATCTCTTGCAATATAACACTTAATTGTATTTGATAAATTTAAATTAGCGTTGCTATTTGCACCAGTTGAATTTGCAATTAATCCATCTTGTTCTTCTTGCGTGAAAAATTTTGCTTGTTCATTATTCTCTAAACTACTTCCCATCATTAAATTAGGATTGTTAGAATAAGAACTTGTAGTGTCTGATCCACCAAATAAACTTCTTGCATTAAATATTGCATTTTTACCTGTATTTGTAGTTTCAAGATTTGTTTTCCAATCTGAAGCGTTCCAATTTTCTACTTTTTCGTCATTAGTACCTTCTTCGTATGTTTTAGTTTCAATAACTTTTGTTTTGTCTAGTTGTAAATTTCTTCTTTGTTCAGCAGCTTTTTCTTCTTCTGTTTTTTCTTGACTTACCTCACTGTAAGCAAATAGATTAATCATTAGTAAAAAAATTAAAAAAAATCTATACATTACCTATTCCTTTTTACCACTAAGTAAAGCAGTATAATATTTATCATAGTTTTTATCTTTATTAGAAACTGTTTTAAGAAATTCAGTTAGAGTAATATTTCCCCTTAATAAAAATTCATTTTTACACTCTTTATATCTAAAATCTTCATTATCACAATAAGTCAATAAATATGCAGGAACTACTTTTAAATTTAAACTTTCAAAAACTAAAGGGTGTACATGAAACTTAGTAGATGGAGATTGAAAACCATACTCTTTTAATTCTGTTAAATATCTGTACATACCTTTTGGAGTAAATTCACTTATTACTTTTAGTTCACCATTACTATTTACTTTTAAATCAATATTAATAGTTTTATTTTTGCCATAAATATCAATAATAGTAAATGTATCAATTAATTTTGTATTAGTTACTAAATTTTTGATATTATTTACTTTATAAGTATAATTTCCATCTGTAAATATTTTAAGAACCCCATACACACTTTTATAAGTCATATCTTTAAATATTTTAGTATTAATATTGCCATCTTTAAAATCAGTATAATCATCAGGGTAATTAATTAAGAATATCTTTGATTGTGTATTTGGGAAATGACTTTTAAGTACTTCAAACTCTACACTATATTTTTTAAGACTTGCATAACTAGTATTTTGTGAAACCAAATAAATAATAGTAAATGAATCTTTATCATCTAATTTTTGATTATAATCATTATACATAGTATTTATTTGATTTTTGATATTGGGAATATTGTCAAAATAATTTAAAGCTTCATTAAATTTTTGAAACTCTTGAGAGATTATTTCTCTTTTTGTTAAATCTTTATTTTGAAAATCTAATAATTCACTAATGTCAACTTTTTTCTTATTTTCTGAATTTGTTTTTAAGTCATTAATGATAGTTTCATTTAATTTTAATTGCTTATTTAAATATTTATCATAATCACTTTTTGAATCTGCATATAAGAAAATTCCGATAGTTAAAAGTAAAAAAAATTTAATCATATAAACACCTTAGTTAACTTTTTTTGTGAACATAGATTTGCATTTTGCAGCACCAATACAAGTATCTTTAATAACCCATAGCCAAGAAGCAGTATCATCTTCAGAAGTTGGCTTGTTTTTAAAATTAGTCCACATAAAAGCAACTTTACCTGTTACAGTCGCATCCCATACAGTTGGATATGCTAAGTTATATGCATTTGCACTTTTAACTGCAATTGGGAAATATTTTGCACCACAAGTTGCATTTGGTATTTTTTCAACTGGTGAGAATTGAAAAGGAGCTTTTGAAGTTAATGCAAGTAATCCCCCATAATGTAAATCATCAACCATTCCTAAAGCTTGTGCATGTGAAGCTAAAATTGGTTCTTCAACTTTTCCTCCACCATATGCAGTATTATTACCTGTTGAACCTGCACATCCTGCACACCAATGTAAGCTATTTATATTTTTATTAAAATATGTAGCAATACAATCTGCTGAACAAGCAAGTGCTGCAATTGGATTGTTATACCATATTTTAGAGAATGGACCTTTAGAGCCTTGTGTAAATAAAGCCATAACATCATTAGTTTGTGAAGGAATTACCTCAGACCAATATAAAAAAGAAAAACTAGACATTCTTTCAAAACATACTGCATCTTGAACAAAATTTAATAACCCTAAAGGTGCAAAAGCGATAAAGTGTCCATATCTTCTATAACCATTGTCTGCTCTTGATGTACCTTGCTTTCTTGTTATACTTTTATCAAACTTTTTACCAATTGCCACAATATTCCAAGGTGTATTTGTAAACTCAAGCATTGCAACTGGCTCTGCAATCGTTGCTTTAAGTCCTGCTGATTTAATATCTGCATCATTTGTACAACTACATAAGTCAATTGAAAATGAAGTTTTATCACCCATAAAGTGCCAATCAATATTACTCATAAATTTTAAAATAGGAGCTTCTGCATAAACTGAATTAATCAAAACTCCCAAAAATATAATATATTTAATCACTTTTGTTCCTTTTCAATTAATTCTTCAGGATTGTATTCATTTATTATAAACTTATTATCTCTTTGTGTTACAATTGTTGGTAAACATTGTATATTAAATGATTTGATTTCAAAATCTTCTCTTGCAATTTGAACATTATCTGTCTCTTCAACAAGCTTATTAATATCACCCTTCGCAATTAATGTAAGAATACTTGTATTACCAAATGCATTTGGTAATAACCTTTGAATTTCATCATCATAATCTATAAAAAGAATGTGGTAAGGAAAAATAATACTGAAAGTATCTAATATATTATATGTACCTTTTGTATATAATACTCTATTTTCTATTGGTACAACAATATCTTCTTTTAATGTAATTAGTGGTGTAAATTCTCTTACTTTTGTCTCTTTACATGTAGGTAAGTTACTTTTTAATTTTAGAGATTCTTTTCTTGCATTTAATAAATCTTTTTCTAATTTCAGTTTGTCTAATTTATTGTACTTTTCTGTTAATACATCCATTAAAGTTTTACCCTCAATTGGTTCTACTTCACCTATTATTCCCAAGTCTTCAAATGAATAAAGATTTAATACTAATATGAATAAAAATATTAATTTTTTCATTCTATATTTCTTTTTAAATACCAAATTTTAGATTCAACAATTTGTCTTTGCCATCCTTTTTGACAAGCATTTTTAAGACCTTCTTCATAAATTGATAATGCTTTTTTAAAATCTTTTGAACTTCCTAAACCTTTTTCAAATATTGCTGCATAATTTAAATATGAATTACACATGTTCTTTTCTTTTTGATACAAAATATCTGCAAATAAAATATAATCTTGCAATTTTAAATTTAGACCAATGAAAGAATTTATTATATATAGTCCATAGTAGGCTGATATAGGATTTTTGTACTCTAATGCACTATTTCTAAAGTTGATATAACTTCCTGCCCAATTTGGAGCATTAAATGTAGTATTTTTTAACTCTCCTGAATGAACATCTTTATATTTTGACGGATATTTTTTTATTGTTAAAATATCTTCTAATGCTTTTTTATAATGTTCATCTTTTTTAAGTATCTCTTTTGTCTCTATAGATACCTTTCCTCCAAGTTTTAAATAATTTGATAATAAAGGATCAGATACATCTGCATTTAAACTTAGTATAAAAAATGTTAATCCTAGTATTATTTTTAACATCATGTTCTCCTTTTTATTTTATTTAGTGGTTGTGCTTCACCAAAATAGTGACCTTGTGAATAATCAACACCTATTTTTTTAACTAATTGATATATTTCTTCTGTTTCAACAAATTCTGCAATTGTTTCTATATTTAGTTTTTTACAAAAATCTACAATTGATTTAACTATTTCATAATTTTTATTATTTATATGACAATCTTTGATAAAATGTCCATCAATTTTTAAATATTGTGTATCTATATTTGATATATGAGATAAATTTGAATATTCAGTCCCAAAATCATCTAATGAAATTGAAGAACCTTTATTAAAAACTTGTTTAATAAATGTGTTTAACAAATCGTAATCTTTAATACTTCCACTTTCTGTAATCTCCAAAATTATATTGTGCGAATTTTCATAACTCTCTAATTCTTTTATTATCTTATTTGCTATGTCTTTGTTGAAGATATCTTCTGTTGAAATATTAATTGATACTTTTTCTTCTCTATCTGAAAAATCTTCAAATACAGCTTTTATCATGTCTAGTGTGATTTTATTATATAGCTTTGTTCTTTTTGCAAGTTCTATAAAATGTATGGGACTAATTATCTCTTCATTATAAGATAATCTTGCAAGTGCTTCGTATTTAACTATTTTTTTATCACTATTTCTTATTATTGGTTGATAATATGCAATAATTTTTCCTAATCTTATTGCCTCTTTATATTTATTTATTTGAAGATTTAAATTTATTGCTTTATTTCTTAACTCTTCAAATCTAATTTTGTATATCTCAAAATATGAATTATTTTTTCTTGCAACTTTAAAAGCAATTTGTGCTTTTGTTAATAAATCTCTTTCTCCGTAAGATACTGATGAAGTTAGAGATATAAAAATTTGTTCTTCTAATTTATCAGTTTTAATTCCTTTTACTATCAATTCTTCTGTAAAATTTTTAATTCTTAAAATTAGTCTTTCAAAATTATCTTTTGTATAATCAAATAAAACAACAAATTCATCGTTTCCAATCCTATATATATTATTTATACTAAATGTATCTTTTAAATTAAAAGCAATACTTAGAAGTACAATGTTGCCAATTTCTTCTCCATATATACAATTTATTTCACTAAAATTATCAATATTTAGAAAAAATAAGATTCTATCTTTTCCATTTGCTAAATCTTTAAGTAAACAACTTCTATTTTTTAAAAGTGTTACATCATCTATATATTTTATTTCTATTGGCTTCATTGTATTTCCTATTTTACTTTATGTAATATCCATATTTAGTGATAAACCAATGTTCTTTTAATTCAACATCATATACAACTATTTCTGTCCCTTTAGGCAACATTTGATATATGTATTTTTTATCATATTTGGGTTCTTTTCTTAAATACTTGTCTTCAGTAAGTGTCAATACTTTAAATTTGTTATCATCTAACTCTTCAACAATTTTTTTTGAAATAAATAAATTCCATTCAGTTTTTATCCAATCACTATCGTATTCAATACCTTTAAAGATACTCCCCATTTTTATAAAACCTGCAGTTGCAGATTTTAAATTCGGTTCAGTTCTTAATCGCCCATGCCAACTTTTAAGAATATACTCTTTTTTTGAAGATACAATTTCGTTCTTTTTTTGCTTGTTAATAACTTTATTGTTCTCTAGCTCTTTTACTTTATTTTCTAAGCTATTTACTTGATTAATTAAGTTTAAAATTGCATTGTCATATACTTCAATTATTTTTGTCTCAGGTAATGCTTCTTTTTCAGATGCATTACAATTAACAAATATACCTATAAAAATAAATATTGCAAGTATCTTTTTACTCATAACTACTCTCTTATAGTTTATTTGGGCTATCTATAATCTTCCCATCTTTTGAAATAATTACAGGCGTACTATTTACATATGTCTCATCTATTAACTTCATATATGCATTAATTGCATTTTTATCAAGTGTTTCAATTTTTGGTAAATTATCAATTCTTTTACCATTCATAATTGCTTCAAATTCAACTGCTCTTTTTTTCATATCATTAATTGAGTGAAGATAAATTAATTCTGCAAGTGCTAAATTTGGATTACCTGTATTCATTAAAACAAAGTTTAACTCATATTTTGACTTTAAATAGTCAATAAACTTCTTGTTTTTAAACTGCTCTACGCAATGAGGACATTTTGTGCTAGAAAATATATATAATTTTTCTGCACCCTCTTTCCCTAATTTAATCGTTTTCCCCAATTTTTCAATTTTTTTAATCGCATCCATATTTACCATTGGATGTTTACTAAAAATCTCATTTGGATTATTTATCTTATTACCTTCCATATCATAAAGTGTTGGAGTACCTGATATTTCAAAATCATCTGTAATATTTCTTATTGAAGAATTTAACATATTGTCAATCTTTACATTATCTTTTGTTTGTGTTATCTTTGATGCACAATATTTTTTGATTTCATCATTTGTTGCTAATTTCAAATTATAAGCTTTATTAATTGCATCTACATATTTTAAAGCTAATTGGCTCATTCTTTGATTATCAAGTGCTATAAGTATATTTTTATATAAATCATTACTATACTTATCTACTTCTTTTATAATCTCATCTAATTGCATATTCATTAATTTTGATGAATACTCTGCTCTTCTCTCTTTTGGTTGATTTAAAATAGCTTTACTCATTGGCACAGCTGCTAAATGAAATGATAGTGGAAAGAAATATGTATATATTGTAAAATTCTCTTTAGCAGCTTTTGAAGATAATTTTTCATCTAACATTCTACAATAAGGACACTCAGGATCCGTAAATAAAATATATTCATTTGGCCCATTGCCAATTTTAAATAAAGCATTTTCTTTGTATTTTTTTGTATCAATATCAAACTTGATTTCTTTAAAATCCTTTAAATTAAAACCTCTACCAACAATTAACATATTTTTATCAGTATATAAATTCAATTTTCTACCATTTTGTTTACCTTCTAATAAAAACCATTTATCATCTAGCTTTTTTGCTTGTTTTAAATAGATACCACTTTTTTTTATCATTTCAATACTTTTAAATTGTTCTAAATCCACTCTTTGCTCATTTGCAAAAAGTGAAGATGCTAATAATGTAGTAATTAATAATGTCTTTTTCATTTTTATCCTTTTTAAAAATTTCTAACTTTTTTATTTTGAAGTTCTTGTTCTATTGATAAGAAAATTTCATTTAAGTCTTTTGAGTCTTTACTTTTATCAATTATTTTATCTATTTCTATTTCAATAGCTTTTTTTCTTTCTAATAAATCATTTTCAAATGCTAATACATCACCTACTTTTCCACTTATTTGTGATAAATCAGATATCTTACCTTTCAACATATTTAATAAGCTTCTTGCAATTTGAATAGAATTTTGTTCAGCTAAAATATTTTTTAAATATGCTGATAAATATGTCTCTTTATTTGAAACTTTTTCAATCTTTGTAATTATCTCAACATATCTTGTAGCATTTGGAACAACTAGTGGAATTGTTGTTGAAAATGAATTCGATTCTATTGTTGTACTTTTTAAATCATCATATATTGTTTTATATGTTGGCTCTATATTTGTTTTTTTTCTAACTAGAGTTCTAATTGATTTAAGTGATTCATTATATGCCCCACTCCATGTTAGTTTTAAAGATTCTTTTGTACTTGTTGTTGTATCTGATACAATACCTGAACCAACGTGTCTATCATCACTCTCTGCAAAATCATAGTAATACACTGTGTTATCATCTATATAACAATATCCATCTCCACAATTTGATGTATTTGTTTGTTTTTTAATACCATATATTAAAGCATTTGCAGCATTTTCTGCACTTGAAATTACCGCAGGTATTTTTTTGAATTTTTGAGGTGTTTGTTCTTTCATATCCCCACTAGCAGTTTTTTTAAGTGAGTCTTTAATTAACTTAGTACTTATTTTGTATGAACCTTTTTCATAGCCTTTTTTACCTTCAAATGCTTCTGTTCCTGCAAGTACATTTGATTTATAACTATCAATGTCAACTGCTAAATCTCCAAAAAAAACTCTAGTAATTTTAATTAAATTTTTAAATTCAGCTAAATCAGTTCCCGTTGCAACTGTTGTTGAATCTATTTTTCCATTGTCAAGCAGATTACTTAATTTATCTATAAATAGTTTATTCTCTGATTTATCAGGAATTGGAATATTTGTATTAATAAATCTTGCTGCTGTAATATTTGTACTGTTTTTTGGTGGATTAGGTTTTGTAGAACCTAGCTTTTCCATACACTTTGCAGCAGGTGAAATTTCTCCATTTGGTCCTGGTGCTGTGCTTAAATTAGAACAATTTGTAAATTTGTCTATTTCTTTGAAAACCCCATCTAATCCAGTCATTCCACTTTGAAGTGTATCACTAATTGGATTATCATTAATTGCATTATTTACAGTTTGCATAGCTTTATTACCTGAGATTGTTGATGTGGCAAGCATAGTTCCTATATTACAAGCATTTTGTAACATTCTTTGTATAGTTGCTGCCCAACTTCTTATTTTATTAAAAACATCAAATAATGCAGGTACCGCATATTGTAGTGCAATCATAGCACCCCAAGCTAATGATGCTCCTGCATCTTTTATTTGATCTTTTATTTCATTTAATCCAAGTAAACCAACAAAGCCCCCTTTTAATGAAACTCCATTACATCCTACTTTAAATGAAGGTGTTTCATAAGTAATTAATGGTTGAAATTTATTAGAGCCATTAAATGTAAACTCGTAACTTCCTCCATAATGATATTTAGTCCCCGTTGAAGGAGATTCCCATGTTCCTGAACTTGAACGATAATCAGTTATCATATCTTTTAAATCAGTTGCAAATACATTTGCAACTAAACATAAGACAATGAAAAATGAAATTATTTTATTTTTCATTTTAATGCTCCTAACCCACAAGTAGTACATTCCGTACTCTTTTTAATGTTGTTTTTTATTCCCATACTATTATCACAAGCATTTTTTATTGTAGGTTCTACATTTGGATTATTGCAAGCTGTATTTAAATATTTTTTTGCCTCTTCATAATTACCTGCAATATTTAATAAATTTGCAATACTAAAATCCAATGAAGATACATTTGTAATTTGTGATATTGGATAAGTTAAATCTAATGCTTTATGAACATATGGCATATTTGTAAATTTATAATCCAATACTATTCCATTATAAGTTACCGCTAATACTATTTTACTATTTGGATCAGTATTCTTACCTTTTAGTCCTTTCTCTAATAGCAATAGAGCATTATCTAAATCACCAATCATTATATAATCTTCAATTAATGCTAATGATGCTAATCCATAACCCAAATTTAATGCTTTGTTTAAATAGATTTTTGCTTTTTCTTTATCAGCTTTTTTAAATGGAAAATCCTCTAAATACAATGCACCTAATGAAAAATATTTAGATTGATCACCTTGCGTTATTGCTTTTTTTAATAATGATTCAAGCTCCATGTAATCTTCATATGTTCTTATCTCTTTTTGTTCTTTTGTATCTACACTTATACCATTGTTTAAGTATGAGTTTGTAAAAGTTTGTGCAAATGTATAATTTACCAAAATCATAAAAATTAAACTACATTTAATTAGCCTCATTCATTACCCCCATTTGAATATTTATTTATTAATTCATCTACACTTACACCAAACTTTCTTTTTATCTCTTCTTTTGCTTCATCTTCCCCTTTTTTAGTATCCCAGAAATCAGTGTCACTTAGCTTTTTATAATCAATTTCATTTATATATTCTAAGTAATTAAATACTTTGTCATAAAATAAAGAAGTATTTATTCGCCCCGTATGGATAGTTTGTGCTTTTATTGTTTTTGTATCATCATCTTTTTTATACAAAATCACAAATGATGGACTTGTCAAAACATTTAATTCATTAAACTTTTCACTAGATATTTGTTTTTGAACTATATTCCATCTTTTTAAGTTATCTGCATAAATTAAATTCATAGTATCTTCAAATAAAGCTTTTGAAGCTTTATCTTTATAATAGAATTTATAATTTAACTCTGGTAGAGTAATTAATAAATCTGCAATTCCACTTACAGATACTATGTCAAGATTTATATTTAATCCAATAAATATATTAATCTCAAATTTATCTTTTATTGAATATAAATATTTTTTCTTAATTTCAGGTAGGAGCTTTGCATTTGCAACACCTTTTGAATCATCGAAACTAGACCTATTTAAACTCATTACCCCACTTTCATTTCCAAATTGCTCTTGGGCAAATTGTATTGCATTTCCTGTATTAAATGCATGATTAAATAGTGCAGTTTGCCATTTTAAGTAATTTGCAGTTTTACTTAAATCATAAGGATCTTTTAGAAATTCTTTTAATGCAGGTATTTTATTTACTTCAGGATGGTTCTCAATTAAACTTGCATAATCAAAACAATCATCAGTACTATTAGCTACACATTTAGTACCATCTTTTTTAGTAATTACCTTTGGTTCTGGATCAAATTTTCTTTTTAATAAATCATAAATCTTATTTTGTATTTTTGTTTGTTTTTGATTTTCTTCTTTTATGATTTTTAAGTACTCTAATATCTTTTCTTCATTGCTCTTTTTGGCTTCTATTTGTTTATTTACTGTGCCTTCATAATAATCAAAACCTTTTGCTATATTATCTACACTTTTTTTATTCTCTATTTTATTATCAATTGGTCCTCCAATTAATAATCCAACAGGAAATAATAAAGAAACAATATATCTATTTATCATTTTCATTTAATTTCACTCCTGAGTACTCTATTACTTTTTTATCTACTAAAAAACTTTTTTCTTTTTTAGTATCAACAATTAATTTTGCAACTGCTTCTTTTGTCTTAATATCAATAAATTGTTGTTGATAATTACAACCTGTAATTGAAAAAATTAAAAACAGTCCTACTGTAAAAAATTTCATAAATTTTGCTCCTTTTTTTGCTTATTCTGTAAAATATCAATAAGTATATTTTGATAATTTTTATTAAATTTTTCTGTTGAGGAATGATATTTTGCAAGGGTTTCATAGGAATTGCCATACTTTTTTATTAATTTTTCCAAAAAGTTACAAGCTTTCATATAACTCTTTTCCAATATAAAATATTCTTCCAATTTATTAGATTTATGTGATTTATAATGAAATTGATAAGGACCTAAATCTAAATTAGTGATCCCCAATGATATTAAATTATCTAAAATCAAAGTACAATTATTTATACTATAACAGTCCAATGTTCTATTATCTAATTTTTTAAAATTATGATTCTTTAATAATTTACTATATTCCAATGAGTCATTAAATGATATTAAATATGGATATCCAACTTCTTTATTTTTATGCTTTTCAGCTATTGCTATTAGTTCCATGACTTCATAGTCTACTGTACATTTTGAAAAATCTGTTGAACTCAAATTTGATATTATTATAACAAGAGATATTAATAATTTTAGCATTATAGTCCTATTTTATATTTTTAAAAAACATTTATATTTATTAAATATTATTTATATAATAATTTTCAAATTCTATAATAATAAATTTAAAATAAATCTTAATAGAAATATAATTCAATTTTAAAGTCCTATAACTTTGACATTTTTTGTCATTTTTATTATATTTTTATTAAGAATATTTGATATAATATTATGCAATAATGATTTTAGGTATTTGATAATCTTGTATAAAAAGATAGATTATTACCTAAATATAATTTTTTTATTAAAGAGGATATTATGTATGGCAAATGAATTTAGACAAACTTCAATTACAATACCAAAGGATATTTATAATAATTTAGAAACTTTATTAAATTCAAGTACTACTTATAAAAATTTAAGTCCACTTATTGCACGAATTTTAAAAGATTTCTTTGATAATGCTAATTATTTAAAAGAATTCTTACAATTAGATGAAAACACAATGTTAATCTCTTCTAAAATTTATAGAGAAATTGAAAATATTTCCCCTGTCGGTTTAAATTCAAGAGTACAAAAAAAACAAGTTAAACTTAAAAAAATTGGTAATATTGATTATGTAATTATTGATGAAGATAATTTCAAAAATGTTTATTTAAAAGTTGCAGTACTTATTAAAAATGTTAAAGAAATGGGACTAGGTATGATTGAAATGAATAATAGAATTCACGAATTGGAAAATACTGTATCTGAATTAACTGAAACTGTTGCTCTATTAAAAGAGTTAATAGAAAATAAGAAAAATTGACTAATACCCAATCACTAAAGATGATTGGGAACTAATATGCTATTTCAAGATTCACTTTTTGTTGATTTGTTTTATACTCTAATAATGTTTTATTAATTTTTAACCACTCTTCTAACATAACAATCTTCTCTTTAATATCTTTTTCTAACTCTTTTATTAATTCTTCTATTTTTGGTGTAAATACTTGATTTGTTTTATTAACAAAAAATATATTATTCTCAAACAACTTATTTACTTGTTCAACAACATTTCTAAATGAGTAAAGTTCATTTTTTATAACTTCTAGTAAATAGCTACATGAACTTGAAATCAAATTGATATTTTCATAATTTGTTAAATATTCTTCTTTATTATTAATATCAAATATTTTTTTATAATAAATTAAATTAATGTAATTATTATTCAATTCCAATTTTATTTCCTTGAAATCAGAATTAATTGTATTTATTACATTTTCTAAATATTGTTCATTTCTAAATATATAGTTATAGAAAATTTTATCTACTCTCTCTTTTTCAGTTTTATTATGCCAAGAAGTAAACAATAGTAATATAAAATCTGATATATCAATATAACTTCTACCATTTAAATAAGCAACAATTTTCATAAACTTTACTGTTCTTTTATACTTTCTATCTGATGTTTTAACTTCTGATTTAATAAATTCTTGTGTAATATCTATAAATCTTTCAACTAAGATTTTGTCAAATATTACCTTATCTGATTCTTTATATATAAAATCTATATCCTCTTTTGAAAAATATTTTGTTAAAATTGGTTCTTGTATAAAATCATTTAAATATAATTTTTTTCTATTCTCTCTTTCTGCTATTGCTTTCACTACTACCCAAAAATCAAATCTATCCACATATGGAGCCATAAACTTATCTTCTGGATACTCATTTGAAGCAGCAAAGAAACAATTTATGTCTGTCTTCTTTTTCTCTCCATCCCCATATGTATATGTTCTATCTATTAGTACTTCTAATAATCCACTTAACTTTCGTCCCTTGATTTTAAACATTTCATCTATAAAAATACTAAAAGCTTCTAACAACGAACCCTTTGTATTAATTTTTAATTCACCTTCGTTTGTCGTATAAATTCTTCCAAATAACTCCTCTGTTGTTGTATCCTCTTTACCTACAATTTGCCATAATTTTTTCGCTCCTGAAATAATACTCCCGAACATATCAATTACATAGGATTTACCTACACCTCTTTCACCTATTAAAAAAGTATTTGCCTTTGCAAAATATGTAAGGGCAATTATTCTTATTAATTCCTCTCTTTCAATAGCTCTTAATTCCATTTCTTCAAATAGTTTTCGTAGTTTATCTTTATATTCTTTTGCTTTTGTCATATCTATTATTGTACTAATTTCATTATTACTCATATTATCCTCTATTCAATTTTTTCTTCTATGAAATTCTTTTCTACACTTTTTAATCTTCTCTCAATTATTGCTACTTGGTTGTATAATTCCTCATATTCAAGTTTTGGCATTTCAACATTGATACTACTTGGATCTTTTTGATAAGGGAATGTTACATAATATTTTTTACCATAGTGTTTTATAAACCCTTCACCAATTCCTAAGTCATCCATATCTGACGAGGATACTAAATCTCTATCCTCATAGACAACTGTACTTCTTCCACCTGCATTATCATTTTCTTTCATAGCTACATTTATTGCTACCTTCCTTTTCCCAAATGATTCTGCACACTCTTTTCTTGAGCCCTCACTCCCTTGTTTCATATAAATAGGAGTTGCAGTATTATCTTGTACAATGTCTGCTAAAGTATCTCCCAATTTAAATTTAATATCACTTCTTGACTGATAAAATGCACCAATTGTCATTCCTAATTGTCGTGCTTTATTATATATTTCCTCAATACCAGGGAACATCATTGGTTTTGCTTCGTCAACAATTAAACCAAATCTTCTATCTACGCCTCTTCCTGATGTACCAATTGTCCCATATAATGATAAATACATTCTTGTATATATCTTTATCATCATTTCTGATATTTTCTCAAAATTCATTGGAGCAGGTTGTAATATAATAATTACACCCTCTTCATCTCTTATTCTTTGAACTATTGGATTTATTCTTATATCACACATAATACTCCCAATTGGTCCATATGCTATTTGTGATAATATAATTGATAACGAGTCACCAACTTTTTCAAAAAATGCTTTTTCTTTTGTTACCATTGAGTGTAATAATCCAATTGCTTCTTCTTTTATTTGTCTAAGTTCAAACTCATTTTCTAATGAAGCTATTGGATAATCTTCTACTAATTGTTTTAGTTCCACTAATCTATCGTAGTTAGAAAAATATGCTAATTCTCTAAAAGTTATTAAAGTTCTATTAAAAGGAGATATCATATGTTTTACATTTGTTTTTTCTAAATCTTTTAATGAAATTTTACTTATATCAGGTAATATATTTACACCATCATCATGTAATATTTCAGTGTTTTTATGCTCTTTAAAATTGTTATATTTTATTACTTCTTTCTCTATTGACCGACTTATATCTTCTTTTGAATAAGCTGCTTTTTCTAAAAATTCTGTTGAAGTTAATATACCTTTTATTGTTCTATAGACTTGTCCTGAATAAAATTGATCGTTTGATGAAACTACTCCTGCGGATGGAACTGCAATCGCTGATATTAATGATGCAATTTCATCAGTACTCATAGCATAAATCGGATTACCTTTATCTGATAAATCTGGAAATGCAGACATTATTCTCATTACTGTATGATTTCTATTTGCTTCTGCTGCAAAGTCATATACCCATTGTGCTACCTCTTGTCTTTCCCCTCCTTTGGGATCTACTACCATCAAAGACCACCCAAACTTTGTCATTTGACGTATCATTGATGCCATTAATCTTGATTTTCCATAACCTGATGTTCCATAAACTTCGAAATGGTTGTGTAGGTTCTTCCAAGGCAAATATAATAATTCTTGTTCTAAAGAATCTGATTCTAAATTTATGGCAACTCCTATCCACAATCCCTTTTTTACATTGTAAAAATATTTTTCATAATCTATGAAAGTTTCTTCTAATATTTTTCTCTCATATTGTAGTGCCTTTAATTTTTGTTCTGTTTTAAAATCTTTAATATTATATTTTTCAAAATTGTCTTCAATTTCTTTAATATCTTTAACAATTTGCATAATATCTCTATTTAATTTTAAATACTCATTGAAAATATTCTCTCTACTAGTGAAATACTTTGATAAAAAACTCATAGATACATCCTATTTTTATTTAAAATCAACTATTTGTGGTTTATCATATAAATAACCTTGAGCATACTTAATATCAAATTCCCTTAACAACTCTTCATCTTCTTTATTCTCAACTCTTACTAATACAGTTTTTACATCTTTTGAACTATTCAATAAAGCATATATTAATGACTTTGCGTGTATGTATGAAACTTCATCCTCTAATATTTCTTTTAAATCTTCAAGATTAATTTTATATTGTGATGGTTTTAACGAAATAAGAGTTTTTATATCTAAATGTCCAAAATCAATATTATCAAGTGCAATTTGAACACCTTTTTCTTTTAACTTAAATGCAAAAGATATTAACTCATTTATGTTTTCTTTTGTCTCATAATTCAACATAACATCAAAAATTAATTTTTCTTTTACCCTGTCTTCTAATGCATCTATTGAATCATATAAAAATTTTTGGAAATTCTTATTTTTGATTTCATCTATATCTAAATTAATAGATAATTTTTCATTTAAACTTCCTATAAAAGTAGCATATCTCAAACATTTATCAACAAATATTTTTGAGATATCAATATAAAAGTTTTTATCTTTAGAAGCAGTTTTGAAAAAACCATTTGTATAATATTGACCTTTATACTTTATTCTTAATAGAAGTTCTTTACCTATTGATTCTTTATTCTCTATATTATAAATATTTTGTTCAGATATTAATATGTTCTCTTTATTTAATGTTTCTGCAAAAAAGTCGTTCCAATCAATATCATAATTGCCTTTTTTCTTTCTTATATTAAATCTATTTTGTATTTCTTCTTCTTTTAGACCTTCACTCTTTCTTGCTAAATACCAAACTGCATCAGATAAACTATATCCCTTTTCTTTTCTAATTATTTCAATTTGTGTTCTATCTGAAGGTTTTGATGTAAAAGTCCAATAATCATCAACATTTACTTTTGTTAATACTACAAAAGTAGCATTTTGATATTGTATAAATGCCTCGTTGTAGTGTGGTGGTCTAGTTTTTGTACTTTTAAATAAGTTAGTTTGGAAATTATTCAAAGAAATATATTTATGTTTAAGATCTGTTTCTATAGTTTGATTTGATGAAGGTAAAAATATTTTAAATGATGCAGTTGTGTATATTACTTCTGCTGCTTTATTACTAAAAAAGTCCGAAGTTCTTTGTGTAATAATAAGAGTCATTCCATTATACTTTCTAATTCTTCTTGCAAAATCTTCTAAGAACTCTACGAATATTTTACTATTAAGTACTTTCCAAGCTTCATCAATTCCAATAATTCTTGAAGTACCTTTATTTTTTAAATAACCAACAAAAGCTTCTTGTGCCATTCTTTGTAATAGTCCCATCGCAACAACTGGCAAGATTGGCTTATCTGCTATTTCATCTAATTCTGCAACGAAATGTTTTGAAGTAACATCAACATTATTAATCCCATTATAATATTTGAAGTAAGGAGAACCAGGTTTTGTATAATTTTCTAAAGCTGTAATAATCATGTGCAAAATATTAATTTCTTGCATATTTACATCTCTATCTTCAACATTAGAAACTAAATCTTTTCTAAAATCTTCTAATGCCTCTCCTACCTCTTTCATTCCTGCACTTTTATGATGAATTGCAAATGCATGTGCAACTGCTCTTCTAATTATATTTGTATAAGTTGTTAACTTTAATTTTTCTTCTTCACTTATATCTGATTTGTAAACATTTTTTAACGACATACCCATCATTAAACCAATACAAGGAATAATAGTATCGTATTCATCTTCATGTATAATTTCTACTTCTTTCCCATCAATAGTAACTTTTGAAGTATTAATGTATGTAAAGAAATTTAAACACTTACTATTATTTTCTTCAAAAATTAAATATTGCCCTCCAATGTTACTATTAAATATTTGATAACCTTTACCAAATTCAATTAATCTAATATCCCAACCTGCAGCCATTCCATTTGCTTGTAAATCATTTGAAAAAAATGATTTTCCAGAACCTTGTGGACCAATAACTACAACATTATAATTTTCATTTCCTGCAAAATAATCAACTGGTATTAATTTACCAGTTCTTCCAACATAAATATGCGATGGAGTTCTCGAACTCAAACCTGAAAAATCATTTATTAGAGGTGCAATTTGTGCATTATTTGATTTAAAAGTTAAATCCATCTTTTTAATATTATCTTGTATTAAATCCGAATAATTCAATGGTATTGATTGTATAAATATTTGATAACAGATTGGACTAAATGTTTCTTCTTTTAATAACCATCTTCCTTGTATTGCTTCAAAACTTTTTTTTATTGCCCCTACTGATTGATTTAATTTATTCAAATTTTTACTCCATACAACTAAATCCCATTTTGCATCTAATGGAAATTCTCCTTGCATTTGAACTAAATCAATTACTGCTTCACTCTCATCTTTTAACTGTTTAATATCAGGAAAGGTTTTTTCTAATTTTACACCTAATGTTGCTGTCTGTCTATAATTAGCTTTTGCTTTTTTTAATATTTGTTTTCTTCTTTTTTCAACATTTGTAAATTTAATTGTAAGTGATATCATAAATGGATCAGGCAAATGCATTTGTATATCATCACCCATAACATCAAAAAAAGCATTTTGATAACTGAATAAATCTACGAATGGAGGAAACTTATCAGTCGTTAGTACTTTTGCCTTCCAAGTTTCATTATTGCCAAAATGAAGAATACCTTTTTCATCATCTAATCTAATTCTTGCACCTTTTGTAATTTGTGTATTTATTTTTGTTATTGGATCATTACTATCTTCATATTCACCTAACTCTGGATTGATGAACTCTTTAATAAGTGGAATAAATTCACTTGCAGGCAGACATCTACCTCTCATTTGCTTTAGAATTCCTAATATTTGGTTATATTGTTCTTGTATAGTAAACTCATCTGTATCATATGGAAATAATACTGAGATTGTATTTCTAATATCTCTTATTTTCATATCAGAATCTCTACCTAGAATAGATTGATCTCTCCATCTATTTAAGTACTCTATTTTATTAGTTACATAATCTTTTAAAATCTGTGGATTTTTAAGATTAAGTTTTTCATCTAATTTATGTGCTTCTTTATAACCATCAAGATATTTTTTTATATTTCTACCTGCAAAAGTATTAATATAAACTACAGTATTATCTCTTACTATTGTTCCAAGCATTGAGATTATGTCATTTTCTATTTTTTCAGATAAATATGGAGGTGGATATACTTCAAAAACTGCCCCATACCTTCCATCTGCCATTAAATATAAACCAATTGGTTCAGAACCTTCATTTTCTATCTCATAGTAAGTTCTATGAAACATAAGCTTTGATATTGTATTTTTCTCTGACAATGCTTGTATTTGCTCTTTAGTAAATTCTTTCTCATCCCTTTTTACTATTTGTGTTGGTACAATAAAATTAGTTAGTTTTTTGCCTATGCTTTTAAATATATCATTATCTAATCTACCCATTTTTTACCTACTATTTGTTATTTAAATAATCTAATATTATTTTATCTGCAGTTGTTGTTTTATTAGAAGTTTCACTAATAACCTCTTTTTCAACAGATTTATCATTTTTTATACTAGTCACTAAATTTCTATATTCATTTATTCTAATATCAATATTTTCAAACTTTTTATGATTTTCATTTTTTAATTTTTCATTCTTTTTTATCTCTTCATCAAGTCTTTCTTTTAGTTCATTTAACTTTTTAGCATATTCACTGTTTTCTGATTTTATTTTTTTATAATCTAAAATCAAATAATAAATACTCTCTTTAATATCTGTCAATGTTGCAACATTATTTGGTGAAGCAACTAAGTTTGTTCCTAATAAAAATGCTAATGTTAACCCTAAAATATTTTTTTTCATTTTTTTCTCCTTAATTCATTTCTTCAATTTTTTTATTTGCTTTTTCAATTTCTTCAATTGCACTCTCTAGTCCATCACTTAAATCTTCATTTCTTTGCATCATTTCTTCCGTCATAGAAGAAAGCATATTTACATTTCTTACTTGCCCCATTGCATAAGCTTCCTGTATATTAAATCTAGTCTGTATTTGATCTAGTAACATATCTTTAGTAGTTAATGAGTTGTCGATTTCTTGCCCATTTCCAAAATTACTTCCTGCAATTGCATTTGCAAAATTATTTCTGAAATTGTTATTTTGCATTGCTTGTTGTAAATCATCGTATGGCAATTTTGTAGGCATGCCATTTATTCTTGCCATTCTGTCAATTGTTTGTCCAATATTTACTTCCCCACCTAATGAATTTAGATGCATCGCACTATTATTTGTATGTAATGCTTGTAAATTTTGGCGTTGTAAAGTTGAAATTTGTTGTTGAAGACTACTTGTAAAATTCCCATTTGACATGTCTTCTTGAATTGCCCTTTGAGTATTTGTATTATCTAACCCAAACATTCTACTAAATCCATCTACTGTTCTATCCCAAGCACCAGATAATTCTGTTCCTAATGAATGTCCTATATATTGTTCTTCTCTTCCTCTTCTTGCAATTTCTTTTAATTGTTGACTGTCCATTACTGCCAATGCCATATCACTTGCACCAGTTGGATCAACTGAAGAAGAAAGTGTAAAAGCTGCTCTTGTATAATTTCCATTATTAAAATGGTCGTTTGCTTCTGCCGCTGCCAAACCTATTGATCCAACCGCAAGTAATTTCCCTATAAAAGGCATTTTATTGAATTTCTCAGCAATATCTGAAAACATACCGAATCTATCTATATGTTCTTCTATTTTTCCAATTCTATTTAATGCATTAGTATCTAAACCAAGTTTTTTCTTATCAAAATCACTAAGTTCTTCTAAGTTTTTACCTTTGTAACCTTCCAATCTTTTAATCTCTGCTAATCCTGATTCTGTACCTGCATCAAATAATTTTTTCTTTTCATCTAACCAATTATCCATTGCTTTTTGTCTAGTTTCACTAATTTTATTTGAATCAGTGTTTATCTCCCCATCTTTTTGTGTTATAATGTCATTATCTTTATAAGAGGAGTTTTTTATGTTATCAGTTTTATTTTGGACACTAGTTGTATATGTTTGTCTAGCTGTATTAACTGTACTTTCTGTATTTTTGATGCCAGATGGTGCTAGACCATCTACTTCTAAAAGAGATCCTTTCACTGGTCGTTCACTAGAAGAAGAGTGATAATCCACTCTACTTTTAGCACCTATATTATTTTCTAAATATTCATCGACATCAATATTGCTCTTTGGATTAAATTTTTTTTCTTTTCCATCATCTCCTTTCCCTCTAACATTACCTGTATACCCATCTTTTATATCCGCTGCTTTTTCTTTTAGGTTACCAAATGATTTTCTTACTTTTCCCCCTGATAAAAAGTCTAAAGCTGCAAGTACAGTTGCACCTTGAAGTAAGCCAGTTGCAATTTCCCCAAGTGTATCTAAACCTAAATTATCTATCAATGGATTATAATTAAGCTGATTCCCTTGATTTTTAACATGCACATCCTCATTAGTTTCTTGCCTATTTCCAGTTGTTAAACTATTTTGTGAAGTTGCAACTACTGAAGAATTTTTCCCTAGTGCACCACTTAAAACCATACCACCTGCTACTAATGCATTTTGACTATTCATATTATTTGCATTTAAAAAAGCTTTGGCTTCTACCCACTTATCTGTATCAACAGTATAATTATCTACTGTTCCATTAACTAATCCAGATTTTTTTAAATCTTCAAAAACATCTTTAAATCGTGTTTCATTTTCTTTTTTTGCTGCTGTCAATCCTTTTTTTATGTAGTCTTCTAAATATTCTTTGTTATCAATTACGTTTTTCAGTCCTTTTGCAGATCCAATCATTTGTTGTGTTTTATACTGTGAAGAAGATTTTAATATTTCATATCCTTCTGTAGTTAGCATACCTGTTTTTTCATCATAATAAGGAGTCTTCAATTTACCTTCTAAGTCTGATTTAGATTCAGAAGTTTTACTAGCTGCTTGCTTAGCTGCAAAATCTACTTGTGCTTGATATCCATCTTTACCAAATACTTTTGCAGTTGAAATCATTGAAGTAATTTTTGAACCCTCTGCTCCTTTTAATCCTTCTTTATACTCTTTTGTAAGTTCTCCCTTATTATCCATTGCTTCTTTATTATAAACACTTGCAGAAATTGCTGCTTCTTCAAATTTACCCTTTGCCATGTTTTCAAAATTTTGCAAATCTTGTAAAGTTAAATTTGCCTTACCTACCCCTGCAAATTCTCTTGATTCTTTATCAAATCTATTTTCCATACTTTTTTTTGTTAAATCAGTTATCTTATTATCTTCACCAATTAATTTTGCATCTTTTCTCGAATTTAATTGTTGTACATCTTGTCCTATTTGCATTGATGTAGATGCTATTGAAGTTGCTATTGCATTAGCTTCCGTTAATTCTTCCGACATTGTTTTTGCACTATATTTTTCTTTTAATGCTTGCAACTTTGAAGCTTGCCTTAGACTATCTGCTCCATTATCTGAAACAAATGATGAAACTCCACTAATATTCCCAACTGCTGAGTTACCCTCAGCTATACCAACATTTTTATGTTGTTCAAAAGTACTTTGTGAACCAACAATACTTCTCGATGTCAAATCTTTTAACGAACTCATTGCATTTCCTCTTGCTGCATCATTTAACAAATGATTATTAGATGCTAATGTTAAACCCGTACTTGTTGAATTTAAATCATTCATTAATTGATTGTAATAATCTCCAACTGCCATATTTCCAGGAGTATAACCTGCTTTTTCTAATGCATGTTGTTTTAACATGTCCTCATATGCTTGATTTTTTGCACTTGCTTGACTTGTTGTTGTCAATGCAGTATCAATGTCATTTCCTGCATATCTTCCTGATAAGCCACTTAATGCTCCTGCAGCTGCAGCTACTTTTCCAGTGAAAACAATTGTTGGTATTAAAAAAACTGCTGATACTCCTAATATTCCTGCAATTCCTGCCATAGTAGCCATATAATTAAGATAATATGGTATATTTTCTACTGTTGCTAAATTACTCCCTAATGCACTTAACACATCTGATGCATGAAATTTTGAATATTGTATAACTTGATTATTTGCTAGAGCCATCGCAACTCGCACAAATTCAAATGTCAATAACCCTTGTGCATAATTTGATAATAACATTAAGCCTTTTTCATAACCTAAAGCAATAGAAATAATAAGTACAAAAATTCCACACACATAAATAATTCCCATTAAGAAATGATATCCCATAGGTAATACTTCTGCAAGCCATTTAAATTGACCTATTCCTTCTGCTTGTATTTTAGCTTTTGATGTTTCTAAAGTAATTGAATTGGCTAAATCTTGCCCACTAGTTGTTGTTCCAGATGAATTTCTTATTGCTCTTGAAATTGGACCAATAGTACTTGCGTTATATATAAAAGCTTTGTACTGCCCTACTTTACCAGATATAAATGAATCTGCAATTTTCATTTTTGTAACTTCTGCTAAATCATCAAACTCACTTGCTGATTGAACAGAATTTTCAAGACTTTTTATTGTAATATCTACAACTTCTGAATAGTTTGTAGTTAGAAAATTATATATTTCGCCACATGTAGAATAATTATTACTATCCGAATCTACAAAATTTGCACTCGCTAAAGTAATATTTAATTTTGTTGCATCAAGTTCTTTTATTATATCTTGTGAAGGATTTCTAACACTTCTCATTATGTCAGCATTTCCATTATAGTATGCATGTTCTAATACACATGTAGAAACATACTCGATTAATGCTCTTTCATAATCACTACTCTTTTTATCATTACCAAATTTTACATAATTTACTATTCTTTGTACATCATTAAATGCATTTGCAAATCCAATTGCTCTTTGGCTTACCCCATCTGAATCTATATCAACAGTTGCATCATTAACTTTATCTTCTAAAGTTAAAGTAATTGTAGAAGATAAACTAATAATAGCAGCAATTGGGAATGGGATATTGTCAACTTTTGCATAATTTACTCCACCATATTTAGTATAATCTATTGCTGTTCTTTGATCCTCAATATGCACACTTACTGATAATATTCCACTTAGTGACATTGCCCCAAACATTAAATATATTGTGTTGTAAGTTATTGAAGATATGTTTGATTGTTTTGCAGACTTTAATGTACTTATAAAATATAATAGAACAACTATACCTGATATTATTGCTTCAATTGTAGTTTTATCTGTCATTAATTTACTAATTACTTTAAAAGCACTCTCAATTGATTGTACATCACCTACAACAAAAACTGGAAAATCTGTAATGTATGAAGTTCCTGTTGGTGTATAACTACCCGCAAATAAGCTACTAACTGCTACTAAAAATAGCAATATTAATATTCTTAACATTATTTTTCCTCTTTTGTTGAGTAATCAGTTACTATTCCTGTATATTCTATATTCAGTAATATATTTGAATCTATTCTTTTGTAGTTATTTATCAAAATTCTTAAATAAATAAATATTGTTATTAAACTAACTATTGGAAATGTATATACATCTATTATTTTGTAATTTGTCAATACTAAGATAAACATAATTGATAATAGTATTAAATGAAAATCTTTATATAATAAAAATGTAACTAGTTCAATTTTTTCAAATATAGTAAGAGTACTCTTATTTGTTTGTTCTTTTGTTATAACATCTAGTAGTTTATCTTTCTGAAAATGCCAAAAATAAATTTTATTTGCAAAATAAGAAGATATTAATAAAAATACAATTAATAAATAAAAATTCTTTAAATAATTTAAAAATAATTCTATTTTATATACTTCATAAATAATTTTTGCATTAATATAGTACAGCATCCAAAATAACACAAAGACAAGAATCAATCCCCCAAAAATGGCATTAAATTTAACTCTTTTATCTTTTGTCTTTTTAAAACCATTTTTCAAATTTTGAAACATTACATTCTCCAATATTATTTATTTAATTTTAAATTAATATTATATTATTATATCTATAATATAATAATTAAATAATACTACATAGTTTGTAAACTATTCTGATTTTGTATCATATACTCAATAAATTTCTTAACTTTAATCAATTCATCCAATGAAGGTATCTGTAAATCAGCATCATTAACACCTAAAAACTGACTCCCCATTTTTTTAAAAAGTAAATCAATTTTTTTATATTGTTTATCTTTATCCCCTATATATTTTTCTGCTCTCTTTGAAAGTAAAACCTCAATGTTTCTTTTACTTAAATAATATTGTGTTTTCTTACCTTTTTCTATTGTTATAGGTGTTTCAGGTAAACCTTTCGATTGTAATATTCTTTTTATATGAAATCTAACTCTACTTTTATTTGCATATTTTAAAATATCAATCAATGATTCATCTTTTATTGCAATGTAACTTTTATCGACTATAATTATTTCGAAATTTTCAAAAACCGTTTTTTCAATTATTCTACTCATACTACTTTCTATCATTTAAAAATTTTTTGATTGTTTCATCAAATTTTTTTGATTGTTTAACTCTTTCTTCTTCATTTTTTTTGTCTTGTTTGTCATAGTAACTATTTGAGTATTTCAATATATTCTCATTTGTTTTCATATCAGTTCTATCTACTTCATCATTACTTACAATAAAAGGTAATTTTTTATTTTGTTCTTCCAACATTTTTTTCTTTCCAAATACTGGTGGAACTGCATATTGAGGAATAAAATCTGGCTCTTTAACTCTCAAATAAATATAATGAGCAGGAACTAAAGTGTTTCTTCCTATTTTATATGTGTTTATCCAAGCTCTTAAAACTACTCCCTGGTCTACTATTACTTTTGCATCTTCATGCTTACTATTAATAATCGGTCTATATTTAAAATTATAAGGTTTATAGTTTTTTACAATTTCTACTTCTTTGTCAATCTGTTTAGTTGAACAACCAGTAAAAAGGATTAAACTTATTGTACTAATTCCCAATACTATCTTTCTCATTATCTTTTACCTTTACATCTTGAACAATCAATGTTCTCATATGACTTTTCTATATCTTTATATCTTGTTTTATAAATATTAAACACATCACCACAAATCCCTGCATCTGCATAATTGCATCCTTGCTCTTCGCAAGAACCCATTGGCTCCCCTATATTAAAATAACTACATCCAGTAAATGAAAGTATTATGAATACTAAAACTAAATTAATAATTTTCTTCATTGTAAATTTCCTTATTAACAAAATATCCTACATCAAAGTTTTCATATTCAACAGGAGTTAATAATTCACCACCTTTAAATGCTAGTGTAACTTCCCTTTTTGCTTTGACTTCTACATATGGATTTAAATTTTCTAAAACTTTTAAATAATACTCTGAAAATTTTGAAAGAATTTTACTACTTGTATTGGCTCCTGCATTAGTAAATTCTAACATTGGATTTGCTGTATCTGTTCCTCCGTCTTTACTGTTTGTTGGGAATATGTAACTATTTCCTTTTGCTAAAACAGAAATAAGTCCTTCAAGAGTTGCTAAAGGGACACCTTTTTTTATAATCTCCCCCTCTTTACTTACTAATCTACCTTTTGCACTAAGTTTTCCATCTTCACCATATACATTACCTTTTATTTGTGTGTTTATTCTGTATTTCTTTCCATCAAGGTCTGTCATAATACAAGAAATCTTTTCCATGTTTACTCTTGCTCTTGAAGGTCCTAAATCACCTGATGCAGTTGCTTCTACCAAACAATCTTGAAAATTTGCATACTCATTGTTTGCCATTAATTGTTCACTACTAATTGATATCCAAATTGGTTTTGTTTCTGTTGCAGCTTGCATTAATGTTGGAACATCTGCCCCTGCTACAATTACACCTTTAGCAAATCCAGGCATTAAGAAAAATGAAGGTAATGTTTTTTTCTCTTCTTTTGGCTTATTCTCCTCTATTTTTGTCAATGTTTCAATACCATAATCTGCAACTGCTATTTCTTCTTCTACTTCAATCTCTACTTCTTTTAAAATTTCTTTTTTCTCAATTTCTTTTCCGTTATTAACAACTGTTGAAGATTTAGTTACATTTGTTGGCAAGTCAGGTAATTTAATTATTGGTTTAATTTGAGTTAATTTTGCTTTGTTTTTTAATTCTTCTAAACTTTTTGCAAATTTATTATCTACATTATTAATTTGAGAATTTAGACTATCTTTTATCTCTGAAACCAATTCTTGATTTTTAATATTTATACTTTGAACAAGTTCTTGTGTTTTTTTATCTTTTTCAGTCATTGCATCTAAAATTTCTTTTTTAACAGAACCAAAATTTTCTACTAATTCCTTTTTAGTATCATTTATTTTTTCATTTAACTCTATTTTATTTTGAGTTGTAAGAGTAGTTATTTCATCTAACTTTTTATTTAGTTTTACATCTTCTTTGTCTTTTTGGTCTTGCCATCTTGTAAAACTATTGATTTCCATTTTAATTTCTTTTTTAGGGATTTGCTTAGTAATTTTTGTTTCATCAAATTGTGCGTAATATAATCTCATTGCTTTCCATAAAACAACTAAAGAGAAAAATACAAGTGGTATAATTATCAAAATAAGTATCATTCTAAATTTAAATTTTTTATTTCTTTCTTTTCTTTTAGTTTCACTTGATTTAAGACCTTGAAGTGCGGTTACTGTTATATCATCATTACCACTTTTAATGTTATTTAAATAATCTCTTATTTTATTAATGATTTTATTTAGTTCCATTATTGTGCCCTTATAACAAACAATCTTGTAGATTGACCTTTTTCCTCTAATTTATCTGCTTCTAATGATATTAAATATATATTTTTATCTGCAAACATTTCTTCATATAAATTAGCTCTTCCTTCTGTACTTTCTATTACCCAAATTTCACCTATATATCCTAGTCCAACCACTCTATTCATTAGTTTAAAATAAAGACCATCATTCTTGTACTCTTCATTAACAACTTCTGTTTTAAATCCTGATGGATATTTATTATTATATAGTCCATATAATAGTTTTTCTAAAACCTTTTCATGAGGATTACTTTCAAATTTTTTAACTTCTGCTTTAGTTTCTTCATAATTAATAAATTTAAAATATCTATCTTCAATCTCTTTATCAACTACTTTAATATTAATAATAATTGGATATTCATAACCCCAAACTATTATTTCTGTCCTACCTTCTTTTTTTGAAGAAAGCTCTATAATATTTTTTGATGTAGATAATTTAAAGCTACTTTTTTTTAATTTTTTAGCTGCTTCAGGCTTTGACTCTGTATTTTTTTTGTATCAACTGAATTATTAATCACTATTTTTCCATTAATATCAGGTTTTACAATTTTATAATCAGATTTTTCTCCTACCTCAGTATCATCTTTTACTTCTATTTTTTGTTCTTTTCTATCTAATATCTTTTCTTTAGTTATAAAATTAGATGGCTTTACATTTATTTCAAATGGAAACTCAATAATAACTGACTTGTTAACTGGAACTTCAAAATCAATCATTTTCCTAATTGGAATATCTTTCCCAAATAATATTACACTACTTAAAACAATTAGTACCATAGTCTTTAACATAGAAAACTCCCTCATAAATATTTAATGCAATTTGATAAATACACTCTTTTGGTTCTTCTGGCACTGAACCTACCGTTACTTTACTAATCCCTTTAATTGTAATAATTGCATTTTCAGAAAATTCTTTATTTTCGCCTAAATCAGGAGTTACTTCTAAAAATTCAAACTTTTGACTTATTTTATTTGCAATTATAAATTTTTTAAAATCTTCTGCTTCTTTCATAACTTTAACTGCATCTGTTGGTCTCATTTCGTTAAAAATAAAGTCCATTTTTTCATTCACATTATCTGGCTGAAAATTAGATATTTTTCTAATTAGATATCTTCCCCACAATTCATAATATGTTACATTAGCTCCATTAAGACCATATATTATGTTCTTGTGGTTTACTATATTATTTTCAGGCGGTGCTTTCATTTCAATTTTTATTCCACTTTTTAAGTCTAAATATCCTGTTACTAATACAACGACTACAATAGTTAAGATAATTAAAGCTCTCCATAACGATAAATTTACTTTCTCGCTAGTTTCTAAATCATCTTCATACTCTTTCCCAAATATCTTTAAGCCCATACCCTTTCCTTAATCATAAAAAATTTTATCTGTGCAATCTGGAATATAATTTTTAACATCCATTCTGTTTAATTCTTCATACTTTTTACTGTCTTCTTTTACACTCCAGATTCCACTTACATATAGTAAATGCCAAAGAAAACCTTTTGAAGCTTTTTCTTTGGCTTTAATATAAAGTTTTGTTGCAAAAAAAGTTAAAGCAAATGATGATAACATTGTAATTGATATAGTAACTGATGCTAAAATAAGTACTGTATATATCAATACAAAACTCAAAATCACAACTAATATTACATCAACTCTAAATGGACCTATAACTCTAGGTCCATTAAACTGTTGTAAAAAACCAACTTTCCTTTTTCTTGCCATTATTTACCTTATTTTACTTGGATTGTTGTTCCATCTGATAATGTTTTAAAATCAAATGATTGGAATGAAGTTGCTAAATCAGGTACTAATGCTATAACTACGCAGCATATTACACCAATAATAAAAGGCATAATCTTTTGCATTAATGCACTAATAATCCCACTAAGTATAAGTATCCATACAACTGCACCAGGTATCAATGTAGTTTTAGCTTGATCTATACCAACTGTTACAAGTACTTCTCCTGGTGATGACACTGCACCAAATAGATTAGTTATTGAAAATAACAACATTAATAAAATTAAAAAATTTCTTTCTTTTTGCATATATAACTCCATTTTATTTTTTATATTTTTTAAATTCTAATTTTAATTTTTTTTCAAGGTGAACAAATTTTTATCTTCATTGTCTCTCCTTAAATCTCTTTTTTCCCTGCTTTTATTCTTGCTAATTCAGCAGGTCTTCTTGTTTCTTTTAAATGTTCAAATTCAATTTCTTTTCTTATTTTTTCAGAATATTTAGTTCTTCTAATAATCATTACCAAATAACCAAATAAGCCTATCAATAAAGAGAGTGTAAAAACTTCAATTAATGTGTTGATTTGTGTTAAATCTATTCTTGAAAGGAATATATTAAAAACTTTATGCAATATAGTTCTATGTTGAATTGAAACCATGTAATCAGTAATTATCTGATATACATTTATAGTACAAAGATAAATAAATGTTAAAAGTATACTTAGATATATAAATTCAAATGTATGCCATATATTTAATATTTTTTTATAGTATCTATAAGTGAATTTACCTTTTTCATTTGTAAACCTTTTCATTCCATAGGCAATATATCCTGGAAATAAAACATGTATAAGCATTAAAATAGAACAAATAATTGCTAATAATTGTGAAACTTCTAAAAATAAGAAACTAAATACTATAAAATTTAATATTATGCTTATTATAGAATTATTAATTATTCCATATGATTTGATACCTAAAAATCTCATTTTAGAATCTGACACCCCAACAGTTGTACCTCCAAAATCACTTTTGTTAGAATGTAAATATTGTAGTTCCATTTCGCAATCTTGTATTTGTTCATGAAAACAAAAATTTTTAAAACTTCCATTGCTACTTTTGCTATCTTTACTATAAAAATAATCCAATGGATCTTTTGCTGATGAATTATTATTATGTGCAGCTGAATGTTGATTATTATACTGCTGTGTTGTGTTATAACCATTACTTTCCATATATGCCTCTCTTATTTATTAGATATTATTTTTTCTATTAACTCTATATTTTTAATTAATGCAGTGTCTATAAAAGTCTTAATTTCTTTTAATTCTTCAGATGAAATTTTCCCTTTTATAAATTCTTTATTTTTTTTATTCATATATTTTTCAACTTTTACCGCAAGTAAAAAGTATTTATTTGCTTCAACAGATTCAAATTTCATTTTCTTCTACCTTTGAAATAAACTTCTTATCTTGTTTATATTTAAGTAGTTCATCGTCTCTTGTTTTTCTGTCCACGTGAATTAATATTTTTAGAAACCCATTTGCATCTTCTTTGCTAATAGAATGATTTTTATATAATGTGTTGTAAACCAATTGAGTTAAATCATTAGTTACATAAGGATTCTTATTTTTTTTCATATATTCTGATAAAAATTGTTTTGCAAAATGAGCACTTATTTTTTCATGGTCTTCGCCTATCGCCTCTGAAAATCTATTTGCTATAATTGGTGATTTACCAAAATCATGTAGTAAAGAAAGTAATAATGCAATCTCAAAAGGATCTTGTGCCATTTCTGCTTGAAGTAAGTAGTCAATTGTAAATAAAACTACATTTAAAGTGTGTGTTTTTAAATCTATATCAACTAATATTGAGTACCTTTTAGATTCATTTCCAAAACTATTAAAACCAGGCTGAATACTCTCAACTTTATCAAAATTCAGTGTATCCATCATTTTTAGTAGTTTTAGAAAAAGGTCTTTACGATATTTAATAAAAGAAAGAATATACTCTTCTTCATTTGATAAATTATCAGCTTTTATAGGTTCTAGTATCTCACCAATAATTTTTTGATTATTTTCAGTTATAGATTCAAAAGCTGCATATGTTGCACCTATATTAGTATAAAAATCAGTTAAATCAACTTCTTCATTCGTTGTACTCAATTATTAGCCTTTTTGTATTCCAAGTAGTTATTGTTTTATCTTTTCTCGTTATGTAGTAATTTTCTTCATCCTTATGGATTGAATTTACTATATTCAGATCTATTGGAAAATCTATCCCAAAACCTTTTATGAAAATCTTTTTAATATTATTTAATTCAATATTAATTAAATTTATTGACTTTGCTTCATTTGTTCCCATTGTGTTTCCTTTTCACGTAAAAAGTATTTTTTTGTGTTTTCAATATTATTAAGTAACTAAAAATTGATAGAATATTATAATATCAATAATAAATAAAAACTTAAATATTAAAACGAATTTAAAAATTACTACTAAAAAAAATCATTTTTTTCATAATAATTTATTAATAAACTAAATAAATATTATTAAAATAAAATATACTAAGTTTTCTTATATTTTTTTATAGTTTAAAAATGTCTTTTTATAATATAATAATGTCGTAATATGTTTATTTATATAAAACATATATTTTTCTATTTTCTTATCAATATTTGTCACATCTGATAATATTGTTACTATGATTAGTGTTATTTTATATGTAGATAATTAATATTATTTTATTATTTCAGTTATTCAAGAAAAATCTATTTATATTGAAATTTTTAATATATTTAAAGAAGTTTTATTAAAGAGTTCCGACTTGATTAAGTCGGAAAGGTTGTATTATTTTACATACCAAGGAGTTACTACATTTTCATATAAACCTGCAGTCGTACCAATAATCGCAAGCCCATCTTGTACTTTTCCTTGTTCTTCAAATAAAGAATATGGAGGATAATTATTTTGAGTTTTTATTCCTAAACTTTTAATTGCTTTTTCTGCATCACTTTTTTCACAAGTTAAAATTACTTTTGTGTATATAGAATTTATTAACTCTGCTGAAAAATGTTCTATTCTTTGAGATATGATTCCCATACCTCCACCATATTTTCTAGCTTCTGTTATAATCCTATTAATTATATTGTATGGATTTTCTTTATCTCGTCCCGTTGGTAAAATAAGTTTACTTTCATCAATAAAGCAAAAAAAGTCACAAAACTTGCCATGTATTGCTTTATACTCTTCTGGCATAAATCTATATTCTCCTCTTTCTTTTATCATTCGAAAGTACATATATAAAACATAATTAATAAAAAATATTGCTTCCTCTGGCTTACCAATTGTTGTGTATCCCGAAATATCAAATCTCACTACCCCATCAATCTGTGGGAATGGGTTTTCTCCAAATAAAGGACATTCTGCAAGTGCTTTTATATAAGTGTATAATGTAGCAAGTACTTTATAATTGTTCTGTAAGGAATAGTATGAAATATCAATATATTCCTTCTCAATTTTAAATTGATTAAAATACTCTTTATGTTCATCACTTATAATATATTCTTGAAATTGCGTTGTAAAGTTTTTTAATTTTTCAAGCTCCTCATAAATTTCTTTTTCATATGCTTCTTTTTCATCTTCACTACATCGTTCTTTTTCAATTTTGAGCGTACTTAGATTTGTAATCATTTCTGAAAGAACAGTTAATTTTGATGTAACTGTACTGCCTAGTATATTCTCTACAAAATACTCAAAATATTTAGGAGTAGGTAACTCATTATCCCAAGTACTTTCATCTTCATCTAATATACCTTTAGACCTATAACAATCCACAATCAATTGCTTAAAAACACTTTTTTGAACTGGTCCAATACCTTTATCCATTACTGAATTTTTGTAAAGCTCTATAATCAAATTAGCATTAGATATAGGTCCACCATTTTCTAAGTCTTTACTAAAGGAAAAATAATTGAAACCCAATGTGTTATTTCTTCTTGTTAATCTATATACAGTTTCATTAGGTGTTCCCATATCTCCTTGAACATCCATAACAATAATTTTTTTATTTTTCTGACTTAATGATTTAATTAGATTTTTAATTAGTCTTGTTTTTCCTGAACCTGAACCACCTGAGACTAATAATGAATAGTTTAATGTTTTTTTAGATTCCAAATCTAATGTAACTAATCTTTTTGGATTTGTATATGATTTTCCGAAACAAAATGATCCATGCATAAACATTTCTTCTTCATTAAATTTTCTTTCTTCTTCTTTAAGTCTAATAGAATTAATTTCCTGTTCTTGTAAATTCTCTTTAATATTTTTTTTAATTTCTTCTCTTTTTTTAATTTCTATCATTCATTATTCCTTATCTATTTTTATAAAATCTTCGCTAATTTTGATATTGTATTTTTCTTCAATGTATAGTTTTATATTTTGAAAGTTTTTAATAGCCACAAAATCTTCTCCTTCAAAATAAATTATAGTATCAGAACCAATTTTTATATTTTTGATATAAGTAAATCTATTTTTTAAATCATTTTCATCAATACCATTAAAATCAATAATTATTTTATTTAGTTCTTCATCATCATTTAATTCCTCATCATTTGTTTTAGTTTCAATATCTTTATTTTCTTCTATAACTTGAACATTACTTTTTGTTTTGTTATTAAAAAATGTAACTTGCCATTTATTATATTTTTCAGAGTATTCAATTGTTATTTCTTTATTAAAAAAGACCTCTTTTGAGTAGAAATTCTCAATTAATAACTTTCCTTTAGACAATATTATTTTTAAGTATTCTTTAAATATTTCAATTTCAATGTCTTTCCCAAATATTTCAAAAAATTTTAATACGCTATTCTTCCATAATATAAAATCACATTTATTACATATAAAGCTTTTACTTTTCTCACAAATTTCTCCTGATTTACAATTTGGACAAATGCCAAACTTTTCAACTCTATTTTCATTTTCTTTTATGTATGTTGACAATATTACATTGTTGTCTAACACATGCTTTGGCAAATGCTGATTGTTTTCTTTGGCGATTTTTTTAGCTTCTTCTTTCTTCCAATTATCTTCTTTAAATTCTTTAACTTCAGAATAGCCTAACTTTTCTCTTAAAATAGATAATTGTTTCATATACATATCTATAAGTACTTGTTTCTCTAATTTGCCTTCATTTATTTTTACTAATGCTAAAAATGTTTCAATAAAGAATGTCTCATTTACTAATTCTGGTGCATATTCTTCTAAAGTATAATAAATTCTATTGAATTTTTCTGTTGGCTCAATCATACTTTTAGCACGTAGAACTATCAATTTTTGTTCTAGTAAATCATCAATTAATAAAGAAATCTCTTCTTCTTCTGCTAAAATATCCTTGTTAGTTTTTTCAAAGAAACGTCCAGTTGAATATCTCATTGGCGTTCTTTCAGGTACAGGATAAATAACTGTATCAATTTTAAAATCATTTAATCTCATACTAGGATATAAATTTAAAGGAATTTCAACAATTGTATCACTTATATTTAGATTGGTTACTAACTCTTTACCTCTAACCAACCATCCTTCAAATATAATTTTATTTGATTCAGTTTTCATTTTTTCAGTACCTATATTAACTACTATTTCACTTGCATCCATTTGGGCATTTGACATTTCTGAACAAATTGTAATCCAAAAGATAAAATAATATATTCTATATTGTTCTTCCGATAAGAAAGATTTAATTTTATCAGGAAAAAATTCTTCCTCATATTTTGTTGGGACTATTGCTTCTTTTAGTTGATATTCACTATTTTCCTTTACTTCCCTGGTTCCATTAAAATAAAAATCTTTTCCAAAATATTTATTAATAAGATTATAAATTTGGAATTTTTTTCCCTTATCAATTCTAGTACTATTTGTATTGATTGATGTTATTAAAGATATTTTTTCTCCTGCAATTTCTATGCCTTCAAATAACTCTTTTGCTATTTTTAAGGTTTCTTTAGGTGAAAAACCGAATAAATATGAGCACTCTTTTTGAAGTCTTGTTTTTGTTAGAGGTAAAGGTGCAGGGATGTCTTTTATTTTTCTATCTAAATTAGTAATTGTATGTTCATTTTTACTATCACTAATTATGTTAAAATACATCATCAACTCTTCTTGCATATCTTTCTTAAATTTTTTGTTATTCTTCACTCTAAATTGTATATTTTCATATATGTAGTCAACCCCAATTTTGTCATAAGTATCTGGTATAAAAGAATTGATTTTATCTTGATTTTTTATTATGATTGTTGCAGCATAAAGTATTAATCTGCTTATATCTAATTTTTCTGCTTCTTCATCAGTCAATATCTGTTCTTTTTTAAAGAACCATTTTAGTATTTTACTAACATTTGATTTTATAATTTTATCTATTTTAAATCTTGCAATGATGTAATTAATTTCATTGTGTTCAATTTCAATTGCAGCATTAAATGCATATTGTATATTATTAATTTCCAAATTATCTAATGTAACTTTATTAAAAAATTCTATTTCAAAATCTTCAAAAGATTTAATATAAAATTCTTGAAAATTAATATAATTATCTGTGTAAACAATATACAAATTATCTGCTTCTTTAATTGCATTTGAAAGAGCATTATAATCATCTTCATTTATTAGTATTTCAATTTTATTTTTTTTAAGAGCGTATATCTCAGTGAGATTAATTATTTTAAATTCACTAGGAATTATTTTAGAGAACTTTTCAAATATTTCTTTAGATTCTACTAATATAAAATTATCCATCCATTATCCTTTTATATCTAATATGTCTTTTAATGTTATTTTTTTTAGCTGCTCTTTTTTTTCTATAAAATAATTCTTTTTGGGATCAAAAAATTCATCATTTAAAACATTTAAACGATTTAATTCTTTTCCTACTTTATTTTCATAATTAAATATAAGAAAATTAGATTCATACATTTTTGGTTCTTCATTCTCTGATAGAAAAAATTCAAATTTTTTACTTGCAAAGAATGTTCTCTTTTCTTCATTTAAATATAATGGTTTAACTCCAAAAGAAATACCACATTTAGTATTAATCATTTTAATAATTGTTCTGAAAAAATCATCATTGTATCTTAAAACTGATGGTCCAAAAGGTTTAATTTCTTTTAAAAAAGTATCTCTTGTTTCTATTGAAACATTCATATAAATTTTAAATAAGAATATCTCAGTTGATATGTACATTTTTGAATTTTTTTTATCGTTAATGAAATGAGATTTATATCTTCTATCTGAAATGGTAAATAGGTATTTAAAAAAGTCCATTAGACTATTGTATGAAAATAAATTTTCTATATCTTTTTGATTTGCATAAACTAAATTTTTTGAATTATGTATTTTATTTTCTTTTTCAAAAATTGTTTGATTTTTTATATCTGTTAGTATGCTTGAAAGAGAAGAACAATCATTTTTGTTTTCTTCTTTTTTCTCAACAAATTTATTTTTATAGTTACTTTTTTTAGTAGTTAAAAAATTATAACTTTCTAATAAATTATCTAAGTCACTTATAGTATCATTTAAACTATCTTTATTGATTTTTTTCTCTTGTTTTTTTACATTAATTTTATCATTAAATTTTTGTTCATCTTTTCTTATAAAACTATTCAAAAAATCTTTATTGTTTAGTTCCTCTAAAGCATTTTTTTTTCTATCAAAATTTATATTGATTTCTTCGTTAATTAGTTCTTGGTTAACTTCAATTTTGTTATCACTTTCATTAACTTCTTTTTCTTTAATTTCAAGATTAACTTTTTCAATATTTTCCACTTCTATATTTTCATTTTTTTTATTAGTATTATTTATTTCTATTGTTTCATTAATTGAAATATTGGTGAAATCTGATTTTTTATTTTTCTCCTCTTTTAGTTTTATAAATTCATCAATATTTACTTCTGTTGTATCCTCTTTTTTATTCTTAACTAAATCTGTCAAGATTTTATTTTCTTGCTCTAATTTTTTTACTCTATCACTTATTTCATCTTGTGGAGCTTTACCTTTTAATTTTTCATTTTTAGTGTTCTTATTTTCTTTTTCTTCATCTTTTATTGGCTCATTAATTATTAACTCATTTCTATCCATATTTTGGATATATTTTTTTCCATCAGGTTTGATAATTGTAATGTCATTATTTATTAAACTTTTTTTAACAATTGTTCCATCAGGATATTTTTTAATATCAAAAATTTTATTAGTTTTATTTGTTGATTTTTCTAATGCATATTTATCTTTTTCTTTTTGCTCATTTCTTAATAAATCTGATGCAGTTTTCTGAAATTCTAAGAACTTTTCATCATTTATTATTTTCACATTTCCTTCTTTATCAATGATTGAAATTTTGTTAATCATTCTGTAAATATAATCAAATGCAACAATTGGAATTATTACTTCTTCTTTGTTGTGAATTTTTCTTATTATTTCTTTTATTTTATTTTCATCACTTAATAGCTCTTTTGCATCATCATCAAACTTCTTAATTTTTTGTTCTTGTTCTTTTAAATGCTTATTGTAATTTTTAATACTTTTTCTAATTCTGTAAGCTCTTGTGTTTGTATATCTTTCATACAAAAAGTATGCAACAATAACAACAATTAGAAAAATTATTATAAAAAATAGATATCCCATCATAACCCTTTATAGTGTTTAAAATCATTTTAAGGCACTTAAAACGAACGAAAAACATTTTTTCGATACATCATTCGTTTTAAGTAAAAAAGTGCCAAATTTTCAAAATATAAGCTATTTTTTTAAATTCACTCATTTTTGAAAAGTTAGTTTTTCCCAAATTTCTGTATTTTTAAAAAAAAGCCCACGTAATACAATGTTATTGAATAAAATAGTCTAAAGTTATTTTTCTCATAAATTTATATTACAATAAATCTATATCTTAGATTGATAATATTTAATAATAATTATATTTTTAATAAAAAATTAATAAAAATAATATATATAAATAGTTTATATATAATATAAATAAAATAAGGCTAAAATTGTACTTTATATTCCCTAATATCAGTTTCACTAATTCTTAACTTTTTTCTTTCTCTAATTATGTATTTTGGACTTAACGCAATAACACTTGTTTTAATTCCAGATAAAGGTTCCAAATACTTTTCATAAATTTCAGTACCTACATATTGTATTAATGAAGAGACAAATAAACCTGTTGAATTGTGTAAAAAATAGTTTCCATCTTCTTCATTTCTATATAAAACTTTTACATAAAGAAAAGTATTTTTTGGTAATACAACTAGACCATATCTATGTAAAACAGAAAGCATAAAAGTTTTATTTTTTTGTATCTCTTCTTTGCTTTGTTGAAATAATAAATACTTTAAATTTGCTAATTGGTTTTTAGATAAATTCTTTTGCTCAAAATACTTATATAAAGAGATAAATATTAAATCAAAATCAGTATTTAACATAGTTGAATCTTTACTTTTTACCAATGGTATAAAACCACCTTTTTTCTGTTCTAATGATTGTTGAATAAACTCCATTAAAAAAGCAGTAATATCTTTTTCATTTCTTAATAAAATTGAAGCATCTATAATGCTATTAAATTCTAAGTTTTCAATAACTTTTTCCATTAAAATTCCTTACTAATTTTATGTTTTTTAAGCTCAAATCCCAACTCATTAAATACCTTGTTTTTTGTATAAAAATCGTTAGAAATTTCAGCATGATATAAAGCCTCTATAGATTGCATTAATAAGTAATTATCATCTAATAACTCCTTATTTCGTTCCTCTAAACTTTTGGCAACTGCATAAACTTTTGGCATATGTTCTTTAACTTTAGTAAATTTGTCAGCATTAAATTTTGTTTGCTCAACTGCGTGAGTGATTTCTTCTAGTTCTTCTTTAGAAAAACAAATTTTTTCGTGTAAAAACTTTTGGATATTTTTTAAAAAGATACATAATGAATATCTAATATTTTTACACTTACTAGCTGACTTTTTACTAACTATTTTTTTCATAATTAATCTGCTTGATGTTGATTATCTTTTATGTATTTATCTGCTATTGAAACTATGTCAATATTCTTTAAAGCTTCCTCAATAATAAAAGATAAATGTTCTTTATTTTTAATAACTTTTAACGCATTAACAACTTCACTAGAAAGAGTTAATTCTTCAATAGAAAAATTAATCTTTTCTTGCCCTTTCAACTTATTTAAAATCACATCAGAAATATTACTTTTAGATAATGTTTTACCTCTATTATTTCTTTTTGTTTCAGCCATAATTTCCCCTTTTAAAATTTAATATTTAATTTTGATTTTCCGAGTAATTTTTTTAGTCTTTTACTCAATTCAGAAATAAAAAAATTACTTCCTTTATTTCTAAACTCAATAAAGTAAATAACTTCTTTTGTATCACTTATAAATCTAGATTTTATTTTTTTAATAGAGTAGTTAGTTTCCAATATTTTATTTAAATCATTAAAAGCATAAAAAAACATTTTTTTACTATTTTTCTGTGATACTCTTTTGCAATAAACAGTTTTGTTTTTTGAGTTAAAAGAGAATACATCAACTGTGAAAATTCCTTTAGGGAAAATACCCTTAGATAAATTTTCTAAGTCATTAAAATATAAATCATTTTGCTTAATAAAAAAAGTACATTCTTTTGCAAGTAAATCAAAATAAGAACTCTTTTTTAGTGATAGTTTTTCATAGTCTATTTCTAATATAAAATCATTTCCATCAAATGTTAATTTATTAGCAACTAAATCTGAATTTTTAAGAATCTCAATAAATTTTTCATCATCATTTTTTAAAACAAATTGATTTATATGTTTGTTAAGTTCTGAAAGAATATCGTTAAATTTTTTTCTAGAAACAACAAAATCTTTTAAGTAAAAAGTATCGTCTTCATTTAAAAAAGTAATAGTAATAATCCCATCTTCATTAATTAAAGCTGCATAGCAACCATTATATGCTTTTGCAATTGCATTAGTTAAGATGTACTCAATTGTACTATTGTCTAAACCAGTCTTAATAACTAATTCCTTGATTAATAAATCAATTTTATTTTTTACCATTACGATACCTTTAAAAAAAAATTCTATAAAGCTCAATTGCTATTATTAATTCAATAAAAACAATTACATAAAATTTAAGTAGAAAACTAACTTTTCTATTTTTATGTTTTAAAGCATATATTGCAAAAAAAGATCCAATAAGACCACCAATAAAAGACAAAGTAAGTAAATTA
The DNA here is from genome assembly GCF_003346775.1 of Malaciobacter mytili LMG 24559. Classification (NCBI taxonomy): domain Bacteria; kingdom Pseudomonadati; phylum Campylobacterota; class Epsilonproteobacteria; order Campylobacterales; family Arcobacteraceae; genus Malaciobacter; species Malaciobacter mytili. The sequence continues at coordinate 121,127 of NZ_CP031220.1, forward strand.
AATTCAGGCACTCTATATCTATCTAAAATTGCTCTTTCTTTGTCTGCATAAAATACAAAAAATGTAATAAGATTAATACATACTAAATAAGCAATTACTATATATAAAATATTCATTATAAACCTTTCTTTTCATATTCATTTTTTAACCATTCATTTACCTCTAGAACTGCTTTTTGGTAAGGAATATTTTTGTTAACACTTTCTACTAATTTCCAATATGCTTTTGCTTTCATATGGCTGTAATCATTGTAGAGATAATCATTAACACAAATAAATTTTTCACCCTCTTCAATATTTTTAAAAATCTTTAATATACTCTCTTTTTTTTCTAATGATATTCCAGTATCAATAGGTATTTTTTTTAGTTTTTCATATGTAGTATTTGAGTATTCTTGCACTATACAAAAAGTGTTTTTGTCTTCATCTAAATCTAAAACATTTGAAGCAAAAATTTCTTTTGCAACAATTCCTAATCCAAATGCTTCTTTTTTTGTGAATACTTCCATTCTCATTAAAGTAACCTCCAAATTAAAATATCTCACATAAATCTAATTAAATATAACTAGATTTAATGAAATCATTTAATAATTAATGGTGATGAGGTAAAGATTTGATTTTTTATATTAAGGGCATTATTGATATCCCAATTAAATAAACTTTTGTCTTTTATTTGATTTAATGTATGTATAATTAACTTAGTTTGCTCATTGTTAAATTTGATATGAGGATGATTTAAAATTATATCTTCAAGTACATTTATATCCTGGTAAGAATATTTTTTTCTTTTAGAAAAATTAGATAATATAACCTCATCATCTATAATTGAAATATCTTTATGCCCTTTATTCATTTTACTAAATCCATATATGGTTTGTCAGTATAGTAAGAACCTACTCCACAATTAATAAACCTATAATTGTTTAGTATCTGTAAGTATTTATTTTCTTCCATAGTAGGTTTTTCTTTATTTAAATATTTTAATGCAGTAAAAAAGGTAATAGAATTACTATTTGCTATCTGTATTAATTCATCAAGTGTAATATTATTATAGAATTCATCATTACAAGTTTTTACAACAGTATAATCTCTTAATTGTTCTGCAAAAAAAGAGTTAGTACTTTCAAGTTTGTAAAGAAAAGATTTAATATCTTCATTCTTCATTTTAGAATAATCATAAAGAGTGCTTTTGTAATTACTCTCTATGTTAATATCTTTAGGTGCATTTGATTGAGCTGCAAAAAGAAAAGTAGCAGCAATAATAGAACTAATAAAGATTTTTTTCATATTTACTCCTATTTACTTTATTACTTAACTTCTTCAATTTCATTAATATTGAATAACGGTGGATTTTTTTTAAGATCAACATTTAACTTGTTGTGTAGTTCAACTGCTTCTGCTCTTGAAAGTTCATAACAATTATTGTTAATAGCTACTTCATAAACCTCTTTGTTTGGTTTGTATTGTACATTGATTTTAGCTTTTGCTTTTATTTGATTATTTGCCATATATTGTCCTTCTAGTTAATGTAAGTAAGTAATGTTTTTTTTAAGCCAATTGCTATAAAGTTTTGTTCAATACACTTTATAACTTCCGAAACACCAAAAATAGAAATTAAAATATTTAAAACTCTTTTTCTTTCTAATCTTTCAAGAGTCGAAATAAGTTTTTCAATATTAGAAAAATCTTTTTTTTCAAAATATCTAATTGCACATTCTGTCAACAACAGTACTCCTTTAATATTTAATGTGATTATTATATATATATTAATATTAAATATATATTAATATGTTTATATAATATATATAGTTTGTAAATATAAATATTTTTGTTTATTTTCTATTTTTAAATCCCTTATTTTAGGTATATATTATTAAATGTAATATTTATTATATAAATCCTATTTTATAATTTATTAAAACAACTAAGAAACAATTTAAAAAGCCTTAAAATAGTACATTTTGAAAAATTGTTCTACATTACTATTGACAATCGTAATATTATTACGATATAGTACCGTAATGTGATTACGATTGCTAATCGTAATAGAAAATATAAAGGATATTTAATGGTTGATAATGACTTATTAGAAATAAATTTAGATGAATTTATTGTAGGTAGTTTAACTAAACCAGTTAATGAGAAAATAGCAAAGGTTGTTGAAGTTCATGAGTCTACAATAAGACATAGACAAAAGAATAATCCTGAACAATTTGAAGAAAATTTGTTATCTTATAGGATGGAAAAATCTCCATTTGTAACATTAGAAGATTACAATAAATTTAAAAATACTTCTTTTGTAAAAGAGGATGTTTTAGAGAAAAGAATACCAGGTATTTTAAATAAAGATGGAGAAGTTTTAATTCCAACAGTCTTAGAGGAAATGATAGAAGCATATAAATTAATTCAAAAATTTGGTGAATGTATTGTAATATCACTATCAAATTTTAAAGGTGGTGTAGGAAAGAGTACTACTGCAATTAATTTGGCATCAGTATTAGCATTTATGTCAACGAATTCAAATAAAAAAGGAAAAGTTTTAATAGTTGACTTGGATATTCAAGGGAATACTACATCAATGTTTGATTTGTATAGATATAAAAAAGATAAAAAGATAGATTTGCAAATAAATAAAATAGATGAATTGTATGATTTGGAAAACTCTGATTTTAAATATACAATAGTTGATTTAATGGCTGAGGTTGAGAATGATAATATAGAAACAATGGTAAAAGATGGAATTATAAATTTAAATCATAAAGTAAAGACTGCAGGACAAATAGATATCATACCTAACTCTTGTAGTATTGAAAATGCACTTAAGTATGAAGATATAGATAAAGTGTTAAAAACATATGGAAATGTAAATAAAGTATTAGATGAAATACTATCTTATGTAAAAGATGATTATGATTTTGTGATAATAGATACACCTCCATCAATTTCACTACCATTAAGAATGAGTATTATGGCAACTGACTATTTTATTATTTCATTAACTGCTGATAAAATGGCAAGGGATGGGATAGCACCTTTCTTAGTTCCAATAGAGATGCATAAGAAGACTTATAGAAAAGAGAAAGGTAAAGATATTGTAGTTTTAGGTGGTATTATAAATAAATTCCAAAAAAATATTAATATCCAAAGAACAAATAAGGATATTATTAATGAGGACCTATATATAAATACTGATAGTTCTGATTTAGGAAGTGCACAACTTTTTAATCAAGTTATTAAATTAGATAATGTGTTAAATGAGTCTCAATATGATACGGGATCTGTATTAGTATATAATCCAACACATGAGTTAGTTAGAGATTATTTTAATTTAACTATTGAAATATTAGATGCTATAATCATTGATAAAATGTCTAAGAATTAGGGGTATGTAATGAGTTTTAAAGAGATATTAGAATTAAGTTCTTTAGAAATATTTGAATATATTTTAAAAAATCCAAAAGATGAAACAAATATATTAGCAGAATTAAAGAAGAAGTATAAAACAAAGTTTTTTCAAGTAAGTGCAGATTTAAAATCATCAAAACTTAATAATAATGGTGCAGGAGCATTAAAAAAAGAGTTTATTGAAACTATTACAAAAGATAAGAGCTTTAGAGAATTAGAAGTAGATAAAATTAAAGCAAATCCTTTTCAGCCTAGAAGAAGATTTGATGAAGATAAATTAAAAGAATTATGTGATTCAATTGTTGCTCATGGATTGATACAACCTATAGTTGTTGTAGAGAATGAAGAAGATAAGACTTTTACATTAATTGCGGGAGAGAGAAGACTACGTGCACATAAACTAGCTAATTTAAAAACCATAAAAGCAATTGTATTAACAGATATTGATGTATTAAAAATGAAGAACCTTGCAATTATTGAGAACATGGATAGGGTTGATTTAAATTGTGTAGAATTAGGATTGTCGTACAAAGAATTAAAAGATAGTGAAAACTTATCAATAAGGGATTTAGCAAAATTATTAGGGAGAGATAAGAATTTTATTGCTGCAAGATTAAGATTAACAGAATTTTCAGAAGATGATATGAAATTTATTATTGGACATAATATAAATAATATTAGTAAGTTACATAAAATTTTAGAGACTGAACATACTTGCCATAGAGTATTACTTGAAAAACTATCTAATAATGAATTAACTAATGAAGAGATTGATAAATTTAAAGTAGATGAAATCAAGAAACTTGAAGATGAGAAAATAGTAGAAAAAACCTCATCAAAAACAACTGTAAGAGAAGTAAATCATGATGTGATACCTGATGATGATTTTTCACACGTTAAAGCAGGAATAATTAATGATACTCAAAGGGAAGAAGATATTGATGTTATTGCTGGGGAAGAAGATGAAAAAGAGATATCAACTAAAGGTGAATCTTATGAGATTAAAAAAGAAGAAACAAAAATAGAAATTGTTATTGATACTAATCTACTAAGTAAAAATGAGTTAGATAGTATTATAGACTACTTAAAAAAACTATAAAACTTTTTGTCCCAATTTGGGACAAATTAAATAAATCATATAAAAAAGAATTAAATTAGAAGTAAAGCATGATATTAAAAACAGTGATTATGTAAAAGGTCTCAATGGAAATAAATATAAGGAATGAAAGTATGTATTTAAAAGAATTTAGAGAGAAATTAAATTTAACACAAAATGAGTTGTCTAATATTTTAGATATTGCACAAACAGCCATTGCTAGATATGAAAATGACAAAGTTAAGCCAACATCAACTGTTTTATTAAAATATATTAATGAACTCAATGCCAATCCAAATTTTTTATTTTTGGGGATTGAACCCCATTTATTGAACAATCTTCCAAAATTAGATTCATCAAATATGGATTTATTGAATGATATAACGCTTATGATGTTTCAAGAACACTTAAGAGAGAAACTCAATAAGATTTTGATTGATGAAATTATTCAAAGATTTGAAAAACAAAACGATTCACTCGTAGCAAAACTTCTTGAAATCCTACAAATGGATAATCCAGTAAAAAATAGACCATTTTTATTTTTATACTATATCTTTCAGCTCATTGAAAAAGATTTTACTGATGCACCAAAAGAGATTAGTGATTATAAGCAGTATTTAGGGGATATTATTACTAACTATATGGTAATTACTTGGAAAAATCAGCCTCTATTTACTGAAAAAATAAAAAATGAAATTAGAGACTTTTTAGATGTGAAGCTAACTACAAAAGAGTGTGAGCTTCTTGTAAAGAATTACAAGAATACTCTTGAGATCTTAGAACAAAAGATGTCGCCATCAATGATTAAGTTTCATCAAAATACTTTTAAAAGTCTCATATAATTTATCTGAAGACTTATTAAATAGTAATAATGATGTGTTTGTTAATTGTTCTCAATATATAGTAAAAAAACTTTTGGGATTTATTGGTGGAAAGTTTAAAGGATAGTATTTCAAAATAATTAATTGGAATGTAAAATTTTTAAAAGGATAAATCTTAATAGTTTTATCCTTTTTTTACTACTTTACTACTTGCTTCGAGAAATTTTAATCATCTTTATTATAAAAAGTGAAATCTTATAAGTATAAATATATAGTATTTCATAAATTAGAATAAAAAATGAAATCTTTTATATTATATTTGATATAATTTCATTTATACATAGATTAAATGAAAGGATTGTAATTGATTGGTAGAATAAATGAAATTTCAATTTTAAATAACTTGTGCAATTCCTCAAAAAGTGAATTATTAGCTTTGTATGGTAGAAGAAGAATAGGAAAAACATATCTAATTAACTATATGTTTAACGAACACAAAAAAGAATGTACATTTTTTAGGTTTACAGGCTCATATGAGTTAGATAATTCTACGCAGATAGAAAATTTTATTGAATCAATTTATGATTGGTTTAAAGTAGAACCAACAAAAGATATTAACTCTTGGAGTAAAGCTTTTATATTTTTAAAAAGAGTTATTACATCACATCAATCAAAAAATGGAAAATTTGTATTATTTATTGATGAAATACCTTGGATTGATAAAAAAAACAATAATGGTTTTTTAGGTGCGTTAGGTCATTTCTGGAATGATTTTTGTGAACCAAATAAAAATATTATTATGATTATATGTGGTTCAAATTCATCCTGGATTAAAAATAAAATATTTGAAGATTCAAATGGTCCGCTCTATCAAAGACTTACAGAAAAAATTCATCTTAAACCCTTTGATTTAAAAGAAACTAAAGAGTATTTACTAAATGAAAAAGGTTTTTTAATTGATGATAAAACTGTTGTAGAACTTTATATGATTTTTGGAGGAGTTGCAAAATATTTAAGTTTTTTAAATCCTAAAAAAAGAATTGATGAAAATATTGATGAATTGTTTTTTAGAATTGATGGGCATTTAAACAAAGAATTTACAACTATATTTAAATCACTATATCAAGATAGAGCATCATTTTTAATCTCAATTATTAATTTCTTATCTAGTAAACAATCAGGTTTTACTCTAAATGAAATCGCAGATGGATTAGAAATAAAAGTTGGTGCAAAGTTAAAAAATGGAGTTGAAGATTTATTAGAATGTGGCTTCATTCATGGGCTATCTAAATTTAATTCAAAAATAAATACAAAATATATAATTTCAGATCCATATATACTTTTTTATCAAAAATGGTTAAACGATAAAAGTAAAAATGATATTATGAATCTTAGTTTACCATATTGGAATTCTATTGCAACAAGTCAAAAATATAACATTTGGAGTGGATTTGCTTTTGAAACAGTATGTTTGACAAATATTGATTTATATTTAGATGTCAGAAAAACAAAAGGCTTAATGAGAAGTTATTCTTATTGGAATTATAAGAGTGATAATAAGAATGAACAAGGAGCACAAATTGATATCTTAATTGAATATACGAATAATGTATATGAAATAGTTGAGTGCAAATTTTATAATGACGAATTTGAAATTACAGATTCATATAGAAAAAATATTTTAAACAAAATCAATATGTTTTCAAAATATGGGGTAAAAGGAAAATTTGAATTAAAATTTGCAATGTTAACAAGTTATGGTTGTAAAAGAAATAGTCATTTTAATAGTTTACAAATTGCAGATGATGTAAAAATATCTCAGCTAATTTAGTGAACTCTGTTCACCCTAAAATTAGGGTGAAGCTTATTTACCTCGTTTTACAAGGATAAAACCAAATGCTAATAATCCAGTTAATACATATAATGGCAATAAATTAAATTGTATAATTTGCATAAAAAAATATAACTGTATCAAATAAATAGATAATATAATTAATGTAATATGAAATATTGCAAAACCTATCTTTTTAATTAAATTTAATTGTCCTATTGCATTTTTTACAGTTCCAAAAAAGATAAAATATGTTAATGCATATATTACATCAAATAAAAATGTAACTACATAATACAATAGTATTATTGTTGTTAAAGCCATTATAACTAATATACTAAATACAAAACTATCATTAATATATGTGTCTATAAAAATATTTAATGAGTTTTCCTCAAGTACATTTTTAATCCCCATAAATAGTTCAAAACTTGTTATTAAATAACACCAAATTGATATATTAAGTAACACTACAATATTAAAAACAAAGTAGTATATATAATTGTGCCTATCTTTATCATATTGCTTAAACCAAATTTTTATCAAGTTAACACCAATTGCTAAAATTGCCAATAAAATAACAATTAAATTTAATTGTACTTTTAAATCTAAACCCATTATCAATTTCCTTTTTTTAATTACAAATTTTATTAAAAAATTAATTAATTATTTATTTATATTTTATAGCTTATTTTTTAAATAACCTCATCCCAAGAAGTAAAAATAGTTTTAAAAACTATCTTTTTTAATGTAATTTAACCCTGTAAATCTTTTAGTATTTTTACTAATAAAGAACCGTAATCTTTTTTCATATCACTAATTATACTTTCATCAAAAACTATATCTAAAGTATTGAACTCGTGTAAATCATATTCTTCTATAATTATATGTTCATAACTTGGAACTAAAGCAAACAATTCCATTTGGAATTGTTTAAAAATAATTTCATCTTTTGTAAAAACTCCATCAGAATCAATATATATATTCCCATATTTTGATTTCATTGAGACTGCAAAATGATCTGAATTTCCTCTTCTTCCTACACTTACTATTTTAGAGTTTTCAACAAAACTACTTATTAAAGATGCAAAAATTAAACACCCACCATCTTGAAACCCAAAAGAATACTTTTTATATAATATTTCTAATAGATTGTTGTTTGCAAGTAAAGATAATTCTTTCCCCTCTGGAGTAAAGTTTATGATTTCATAATTTTGAATAGTAGTAAGCAAATTTAACCTTTGTAATCAGAAATATGTTATAGATGAAAATATTTTACAAAAATTTCAATTAATCTAAAATGATAAAAATGAAATATATTTCATTTTTATTAAGTAATTAGTGATGTATAAATCAATTTTAAATTTGACTAAATAAATTATATTTTATATATAATATTACAATATGAAACAACATAGATATTTTATGAGTAAAATATTATTCTTTAATTTTAATTTAATTTAACAAACATACTATTTAAAAAAATTAAAGGAAATTATGATGAAAAAAATTACACTAGTAGCAATATTTATGCTATATTGCAGTACAGTATTATTGGCTAATTCTTTTGAAGTTCTTGACATAGAAATTGTAGAAAACATAAGAGAACTTAAAAATAAAAGTATTGATTTTAAAAATATTGTATTCAATTATATAATTATAATCTTTGTTATTATTGGTATATGTAGAGGTGTTTATTTTGAGTATATAGAGAGAAAAAATTTAGGTGGAAGATTTTCAATAATTAATATTATCTCTAATGGTGGCTTATTTTTTGTTCCTGCATTGTTAATTTATGTTTATTTATTATAAAACAAAGAGTATAGCCCCCTATACTCTTAACATTGCTATATTTTTATTATAAAATTATAGTCAAAATTTTACTAATTCTTCTATTTAATTTTATTTTTCACTTTCAATTCTTGTTCAATATTTTTTAAAAAGCTTATAGTTATTAGTAGTTCTTCTTCACTAATATCATATTCTAAACAAGTAGAACCAAGTCTTATTATCATATATTGTTCTTGCTTTTTTTTAATTTCTGTATCTGTTAAATTTTTCTTTAATGTAGTAGGTTTTGGGTTTTTATAGGTTTGATGCAAGTTTCTTTCACTTATATTAAATATATCTGCAATTTTTTTATCAGTTAATTTTTTAAACATACCCAAAAATTCCCTTTATTTTAAAATAAAATTTGATTATACTAATATATTTCTATTTTTATGATTATAATCGAAATATATTTCAATATTATAATCTAAAATAAATAAAATTTCGTAATATATACTAAATATACTTGACTTTAATTGAATTTTTAGTATATAATACGAATATATTAATAAATTTAGAGGATTAATTATGAAAACATTAATTGCTTACACAAACGAAAATACAATTGAGAATTTTTTGGAAAAAAATGATGAAATTGTTTCAGTAGAAAAAGGTAATTTTGAGCATTGGGGGAAAAAGTGGAAAATAAAAACAACTTTTAAAAGTTCTAAAAAAACAAATAGAATTTGTGCTGACTATAATTTAGGTGTTACTGAAAATAATACTTTTATTAAAGATTAAAAATATATCATAAAAAGGTTTGAAATGGCAAGTTTTGGTTTTTATTTATTTATGTGTGTTATAGCAGTACTTTATGCAAATAGTAAAGGTGAATTTGACAAATTTATCAAAGATAAAAACTATGAAAAAGTTAAAGAACTTGAAATTAAACTAGAAAAAATAAAAAATAAATATCCTGATTTGGATATACAATAAAGTGAGGTCAATATGTTAACAGTAGTTTTATATCTTTTAAATGAAGATAGTCCATTTGAATCTTTTAAAATTCTTTCAGGTGTTGCAAAGGTAGAGCAAGAAGAATATTATATTTATTTTAATCGTGGCAATGAAAATGAAAAGATTGTGAATATTAAAGAAATTGAAAAATATGAGATTTATGGAAGTGGTTGTTTGGTTAAATCTGTAGATTTTACTCAAAACAATATGCAGTAAAGGTTAAATAATGAAAATTCAAGCATTTGAAATTAGTGGAAAGGCTTTTTCAGAGGGTAATGTTAATAGAAAACTATCACAACTATTTAATAGATTCCAAAAAAATGTTGAACTTCAATTTGTAAGTTATAAAGACAGGCAATCTATAAAAGTGAGAAATTTTATACTAATAAAAAGTAGTAATGAAAATCATATAAGAATTGTAAATATGTATTTAAAAAATATTGGCAATATCAAAAGAATTATTGATAGAAGATTTGTTAATAAAATTCTATCATTTACTAAAGAAAAAGGAGTTAAAAGTAAATGGAACATGAAGTATTAATAACATTTGGGGTAATAGGTTTCGCACTTATGATATCGCCATTTCAATCTATATTAACACTTATAGGAATAATTATAGAATGCATAGTTTGTGCAATATACGCATTTCAGCAAAATTTAAATTTTATAGGAAGCTTTTTAATTGTATTTACCATAATAGCGATTGTCACATCATTGGCTTATATGAATTGTATTGAAAAAAATGTCAAGAAAAGCAAAAAGAAATGATAACTATAGAGCTATTGCTAAATTCGTTAATATTATTATATTGTTGCTATCTTCTTTTCAATTCATTATGGATTCTAAAATTATATCGACAAAAAATTAATATTTTAAATATCTATTTAAAAAACATATCAGAGAAAGACAATATGGATGAGCTTTTAGAAGAAGAGAAAAATATTTTTAGTGCAACGGCTCTTTCCCCAAGGTTTATTGAGCTAGGTTCACTTGTTGTAATATTGATTTTAATTTCGATGCCACAATACATGTGGTATATGATTTTATCCACAATTATAGTTCTCATAATTGAGATATTTTATATGGTTTATTGTTTTAAAAAAATTAAAGATATTGAAAATAAGAATAAAATTTAATAGAGCTTGTTTGAGATTAAAAACATACAATAAAGTGAAAGGTTGAGACTATGGTTAGATTGGCATGGAGTATTGATAATTTTAAGGCTTGTTGTAATAACTGTATTAATATGGTTGAAATTAGAAATACATTTGATTGTAAACTAAAAGTCGAGATAAAAGATAAACATTTTTCTAAACTAAATAGTACAGTATGTAAACTTCATAAATTTTACAAAAATATTAAGATTAAGTCTAAAAAAATTAAAAACAAATCAGCTCGATTTTAGTGCAGTAAAGGAATCGTATGAAAAAAATAGCTTTAAGTTTAGTGGTTTTAGGTGGGTTATTAAATGCTTTTGCAGAAAAGATAGATACGACAAAATTTGATTCACTTTTTGACAAATATAGTAAAGTTTACAGTATAAATGCAAACTTTATTAAAAAAATTGCAACACTTGAAAGTGGGTTGGATGAGAACAAAGTAACTTTATCTTTTAGCAAAAACGATAAATTTGTTGGTTTGTTTCAAATATCAGAGAAGTTTTATAATGTAGATTCAAAAAAAATAGATAATGAAGATATTACAAATAAAGCAGTAAAACAAATGAGATATTGTTTAGACAAAAAAGGTTATACAATTGAAATGATTAATTGTTTTAATAAGTCATATACAGATGAAGATAAAAAGATTTTATTATCTTTATTAAATAAAAATATGCAATAAAGGGAAAAAATGGAAATTATCATTTGTATTAAAGAGCCAAAAGAAAATAAAGAGACTAAAACTTTTTATGAAAAGCTACAAAGTGCGAATCATCCTATTATTGAAGGTTATGAAGACATTGAAATGCTAACCGACAACAATAAAGAGGAAATCTATTTGGTTATTGAAGCAAAAAAGAAAAAAGCACTTAATCAATTATTAGATATTTCAAAAGATTTATTTGAAAAGAATTTACAACATAGAGTGATTGGCTCTAAAGAAAAGAAGATTGTTAAAATGAGAACTAAAGCTTTTGTTGTAACACAAAGTTTGGACGATTTTAAATAAATAATAATAGTTGATATTGCACGTTATATTACTTGCATAATTTTAAAAATAAATTAGCACTCAAAAGGTGCAGCAAAGGTTTAAAATGAGTGATTTGATTGATTGTTCTTTACCTAAAAAACTTGAAGATAAATATGAAAAATATGAACATTATTTTGATTGGTATAGATTGAATAGATTTGAAGATAAAACTGAATTTTATCTAATCGGAGTACATATATTTACAATAGAAGAAAAATTAAGTGATGAAGATATTATAAAATATGTAAATCTTTATGAATGGGCTTTTAGAAATGGATTTGAAAAGGGCACTAAAAGTACACAAGAAAAAATTAAATCAGCACTTGGTATTTAGTGCAATTATGTACCCATTAGAAGCAAAAGAAATGAAACTTTTAAAAGGTCAAGAAGTTTGGTTAATTCCTCAAACAAATTCAGTACGAAGAGGAATTCCTTTAAAGGAGCAAATTATTACTGATGTTGTTGAAAAATGTGGTAATAAAATGTTTTATTTGAAAACAAATAATGGTGGTTATAGTTTTGATGATTATTGTAATACTGCTAATTATGGGTGGCTTCCTTTCAAAAGCAATCAAGATGCTTTAGATTATTTAGAGATTGAATCTTTTAAATGGGATATTAAAAGCATGGATTTAACTCATTTGGGAATAGATGAAGTTAGAAAAATTAAAAAAATAATTGAGACAAAATCTCAACAAAATATGCAATAAAAGGATAATAAATAATGATTAAGTTAGAAAAATTGGATAAAGAAAAACAATATGATTTTACAGTTGTATTGTTCTCAAAAAATTCAAAAGTTGAAGAAGTTAAAATAGTTACTAAAACAGTTGTTCAATTATGTTTATTTATTGCAGAACTAACTTTGATGCCAAATAATGAAAACATTATAAAAGTATTCCATGAACTTAAAATTGATAAAAATATTAATAACGAAACTTTAGGTTGTTTATCTGATTATCTTATTGAAAAACAAGTAATTATATAAAATAGGGGATTAGAATGAAAATTTTAGATTATAGAGATAACCCCGTAGAAATTACATTTAAAGATGAAAAGTTAAGCTTTAACAAAATTGAACTCTTAAAAAAATTTGTTGATTCATATATATGTAATTGTAATGGTGTTTTAGATAATGAACCCTATGAAAAGATTATAGAATGGCTTGATGGTGATGCTTTTGTATCTTCGTTTGAAAGTGCAGTAGGGCTTGAAGGAGAGGTTCTTCCTTTTGCAAGAGAATATTATAAGAATTATATGTAGTAAAGCAGGAGTTTAAGATGGGAGCATGGGAAACAGATTTAATAAGTAACGATGAAGTTCAAGATTTTTTTCTTGAGATCGAAGAATATATTGGAATAGAAGATTTACAAGTATTAATTGTTGAGGAAGAGTTAGAAAGTATTAAACAAGAATTTATTAAAAAGAGAACTGATATCTTACAAGTAGCATTAAATTATGAACTTGAGGTAGTTTTATCTTATATAGGATTATTGAAGATAATGGATATAGAAATTAGTAATGATGAAAAAGAACACTTTTTTAAAGCTTTAAACTATGAATATGAAGAAGCTAATCGTTGGACTAATCCTGAATTAAGAAAATCATATTTAAAAGCATTAGAAGTTGCGGTAAAAGAAAATACTGAATACAATTTCTCTATGAAAATTTAGAGTAATAAAGAAGAAAAAATAAATTTAATTGACAAATTAATATGTAAATACAATGTACTGTTTGGAGAGAATAAGGTATTTATATTAAGTTCAATAATCCTTCTGGTATTATTAGATTTTTTATAAAATTTGGAGTTTTTATAGTAAGTTTTTACATTAGAAGTTATTTTTTTAATTAAAGAACAATTAAAAATAAAAACAAAAATTGTTAGTAAAGATACTATTAGTGCAACTATGTTCTTAATTATTATAACAATAAGAATTGAAACATTTTGTATGATTATATGAGGAAAATCAAATGAATATAAATGATATAACAGAAATTATTTCTATGTCAGATATTTTATATAAAAGAATATTTGATTTAAAAAGTGACTTTAGTAAGATTATAAAAGAGGAATTGTGTGAGTATGATAATGAGGTTTTCTTTATAACTAATACTTCAAGACTTGCAAAATATATTAAATTAGAAAAAAATTATAAAGTATTAATTTTTTCATATTCTTTTTTTAAAGATAAAAATTTAGATTTAAAATTGAATGATAAATCAGAAGATAAAAAAAATAAAGATATATTTGGTAGAGAAATCATTAAAACAGGGTTTTATGATTTAGATAGAAGATTATTAATGTTTAAAGGAGAATTTGTAATTATTGCTTCCAGACCAATGATAGGTAAAAGTAATTTTATTGCACAACTATGTAATAATCAAATAAGAATAGATTTAAATATAGGAGTTTATAATCTTGAGCAATCAAAAGAAACATTTTATGCCAAAATACTATCTCAAAATACCTCAATACCTTTAAATAATATTATTAAAAATGATTTGGATGATATACAAATTGAAATTTTAAAATCTTCTTTTGAGGATTTAAATAATAGGTTCTTGATAGATACAGCAAATTATAATATTAAAGGACTTATTACAAAAATTAAAAAAGATTATATATTTAATAAATTTGATGTAGTTTATATAGATTATTTACAACTTATTAAATCTACAACTTCACTTGAGTTAAGATATTTGGAACTTAATCAGATAAGTAGAGAACTAAAAATATTGGCTAAAGAATTAAATATCTTAATTATTGCAACTTCTGAATTGAATAGAAATTTAGAAAGTAGATATGATAAAAGACCTTTATTGAATGATTTGAGAGATTCAGGAACACTAGAAGATGACGCTGATAAAGTTATTTTTCTTTATAGGGATGATTTATATAGGGAAAAAGAAGAAGCAAAAAAAGAGAGAGAAGCTTATGAAAAAGGAGAAAAATACAAATCTACCTTTATTAGTAAGCCTGTGGAGGAAGTAGAAATTATTATAGGAAAACAAAGAAATGGACCAATAGGTACAGTAAAACTTGATTTTTATAAACAATATACAAAATTTTCAGATAAACTAAATAGTAATGAAACACCTATTGAAATTGTATTTGAAGCTGTTGGTGATGCAAATAAAGAGACAAATATTGATATACCTATGATACTTTAAGAATAAAAGATAAATAGAAAATAAGAGAGATAATAAAATGAAAATTAATTGGGTAATTTCAAAAGATAATAAAAAAGCACTTTTAAATAATGGTGATTTAGAAGTGCTAATAAAAGAGATAGACTTAGAAAAAGAAGAACCAACTAAACAAGAGATTTCAAATAGATTTAATACTATGTGTGGATTTATTAAGATTGAAAGTAATAGAGCTTATGATTGTATAATAGTCCAGAATAATATTAAAAATATTTTAGATGAACTTGATATTGAAACTGCTTCAAAACTAATCCCAAAATTATTCAGCTCACTAGGAGATATTTATGAAGAAAAATGATTTTATTGATTTTGTAAATATAACTGGTAAAAATATTGGTGAAATACAAAATACAAAAATAGCTAATTATATTGGTATCTCTGAAGGAGCAGTTAGATTAATGAAAAAGAACAATCAAAAAAAATTAGATTGTCTCTATTTAGGAGCTTTATGCAAAGCTAATAATATTACTAAAGAGGATTTAATAAAAATAATTTATAGTAAAAAAATAAATAATCATATTTAATGAGGTTTTGAGTAACCTCATCATTGCTTCCCATCTTTACACATTTTTATATTTTACTTGCAACTTAATAAAATTACAAGCATTGCAGAAGCAAACATCATTGCAAGATTTATATATGCAAATCTTATCTCATTTACTTTTACAAAAAACTGATAAATTCTTCTTTTTAATTTTTCAACAATTGGCATTTTTTAGTCCTATTATCAAATTTTACTAGTGCTGTAATTAAAGTCTATTCTTTCTTTATTACTCATAATGATACCCTTCAGAATTGCACTAAATTAGTGCGTTTTTACTCTTTTTTTTCTAACATATCTTCTGTTTTCAATTTTCTCTGATTGTGAGAGTCTAACATCACATACAACATATCTTCTACCTACTTCTTCTAGGATATTGCAAGGCTCACAACCATCAACCCAATAAACCTCTAATGTTCCAACTTTTCTCATAAATTCACCTTTGCTACATATTATTGTGCAGATTTTTTTAATTTTTTAAAATCGTCTTTAAAATCTTTTAAATCTAGTTCATCTACAACATAAAAATCAGTAAAGATGCCTTTGCTATCATTTTCATGTTCTCTTACTTGTGCATTACAATCTTGCCAATCTTCCATTAGAGACTCCATTTTGTCAAGTTGTTCAGTTGTTCCATACATCCAAACTGTAAAATCAGGTAGTTTCTTTTTTGTTCCGTTGTCTCTTTCTTCCCAATTTCTTCTCACTTCAAGTTTCATCTCTAATCTTTCCTCTTTAATGCACCTTTTGAGTGCTAATTTTTTAAAATTTTCTCTTTTTTATTAAACCATATTTTTTTACTGATCTTAAACAATTCTATTAACAAAAGACTTAATAGAATTACATTAAATATCATTCCAATTTTATTTATACTTTCAATATTTTCAATATGTTTATAGTCATATACCATAAGGCTTATATTACCTAATACAGAGACTATTAAAATAATCAAAATTCTAATCATTTAAAGAATCCTTTTTAACCTTTACTTCATAAAATTTTTCTTTGCATTTTTTAAATCAATAGCTTCCTTTGCTTCTTTAGCTTCAATACACTTATCCACACGATCATGCCAGTTGTCATAAATTTTTGATACCATATCTCTTGTATGTTTTTCAGACTGTCTAAATGTGTTAATTTCTTGTAGTGTCTTTTTATACTCAGTTATTTCCAAATTACAATAAACAGCTCTCATTTCTCTAACAACTCCTGTTTTGTAAGTGCTTTTACCTAGAGATTCTGCCCATTCGATTTTTAATTTTATCTCATCCTCAAACTTTTTCAATCCTTTATAATGTTCCATTGTTGGTTCTCTCTTGCCCTCAAAAAAATAAATAAATATTCCAAATAATAGAATAGTTGTAATAAATATTTTTCTCATAATTTAATTCCTTTGCTATATAAATTTTTTAATTTAATTTGCTTTAATAAAAACATATCTATGCTCTTTGTATATTTCAGATTTATTCTCTGAAAATAGACTAATTTTTTTCTTAGTCTTTTTGTTTTGCTCTTTTTTCAGCTTCTTCTCTTGTCAAAAATCCTAAGATAACACTTGGTTCTAATCCAACACTAATTGTACAATTATTATCTGCTGCAATTTCCTCTTCTTCTTTAGTGAAACTTTTAACTTCTACTCCATCTTCCGTATATAATTGAGTTAAGAAGAATTCATTATTTTTCATAATGGTTTCATATTTTTTTTCTCCAATTCTGTTGCTTTACTTGTATCTATAATTATTCTAATCATACTTTAATCCTTATTTATTATGTCTATCTATTTCAATTATGATATTTTCATCATCTTTTTGCTGCAACAAAATATTTAAAAAAATATCATTAATAATATAATTAGCTCTATCAATCTTTTTAATTAATCCCATATCTTCTAGAGAACTATGCACACTATAAAGTGTTTTTGAATTTAGTTTTATAACTTTATTATTAGCAATAGATAATAAAGCTTCATAATGATGTTTTTTCTGTTTTGCTTTCATTATAAGCTCTTCTAAATATGCCCTATTCTCAATAATTGAATTTTTTAAAGTATCTATGCATAATTCATTGTCAATAATTTTGATATCTTCAATTTTTATTTTAAAATATAGTGATTGTAAAAATTGTGCTGAATAATCAGGATGACCTTGTAAAAAAAATAAAAAATTATATAAACTTTCATCATAATTAACTTTTAAAGTATTTAATAATTCTTTTGTATATTCATATAGTTCATTAACATCCAAACCACTTAAAGGCATAACTCTTGCAAAATGAAAAAATGATGAGGTTTTGTCTTCAAAGATTTTTGTCATAATTGTTTCTATGCTACCTAAAAAGATATAAGTTACATTCTCATGATGTTGTATTACGGATCTTAATTGTTCTAAAATAAAATTATCTGCAATTCTTAATATATCCTGGAATTCATCAAAAACAAATTTTATTTTGATATTCTTTTTAGCAGCTATGGTTTCAACTATTTCCATTGCATGTAAAAAATATTCAACCTCATCAATTTCATCTTTTTCAAGATATTGTAAAGTTATTTCTCCAATATCATCAATTTTTACTTTTTGTATAGATTTTAAAAGACCTGTAATTGATTTTTTAAATTGATAAAAAAAGTTATCAATACCAACAAAAGAATATGCTTTTTCAATAATTTGATTAGCAAGTAATTTAAGATTAGTTGCTCTTCTTAAATCAACATAGATATAAGTATAATTACTCTCATGTTCAAATACATGTTTAACCAATGAAGTTTTACCAAATCTTCTTGGAGCTTTAATCATAACATGTTGATTGTTTTCTAAATATGCTTTAAATATTGGTAAATGTTTTTTTCTATCAATAAAATCAGCACCTTTTACAGGGCTTCCTGTTTTAAACATTCAATACCCCCCCTTATCTATTAAATTTATAGATTATTATATCTTAATAAAAATAATATGTCAATAGTTATAGATAATTATATCTATTAAATTTATAGATATATTAATTTTGTTTTTTATTTATTAGTATATTAATTTAGATTTAACCTAGTATTTATCTTTCTTTTCTATATTTAATTACTTCTAGTATAAGTATTTAACCTCTTAGTATTCTATTAGTTCTTATCAGTTATTAACTTAGATTTAATTGTTATGACAAATACTATGAGAAATCTATATAAGGATCAATTAATGCAACAAAAAAGTATTGACAAAAGTAGAAAGTCCGTTAATTTAACTACCACTACAATTGAAGGTGTTTTATAATAGTTTCTTCTGAAATATTTATTGCTATAATAAAGTCATCAATATTCAAATAAATTGATTCAAAATCTAATTTCTGAAAATATTCTGTTTGTATGAAATTACAAATAATTTCTAAATTTTTTGAACTGAAATTTTCAAATATTGGATTTGAATTTAATCTTCCTTTTAATGCAATTAAAAAAGGTTTGCATTGTCCAGGTAAAGGCTTTTTTAACTTAATTTCATTAAAATCAATGTCTGCTCTATTTTGATAAATATAAGCCTCTACTAACAATTTATCATGTAATATACTCATTTGTTTGAAAAATAAGGTGTTATCTTTTTTACTTTTTAGGGCTCTTGAGATTGAAGCTTGAGTGGTTTGTAGGTAATGGGCAATTGAACTTTGATGAATATGATATTTTTTCATTTTGTTTTCAAAATCTATAAATAACTCTTCAGTATCATTTTTAGACTTTTTTTCCTTGATGATTGATGATTCTAAATTTCTTTCATTCAAACTTTTTGTGATTATTAATTCAATAGTATCTAATGGATCTAAACCCAATTCTGCTACTTTTTGTGTAAATCGAATGAAATCTTTATCATTAATTTTAATTTTAATTTCCAAAAATACTCCTTTTGTAAGAATTTATTAAATGATATATACAATAATATGCGTATTTATTTATTGCTTGTTGAATATATACTAATTATACAAAAAAGGAGATTTAATGCAACTTGTTCAAATTTTAAGTCATTGCAATAAAATTAAAACTGCTGATGATTTGCTAAATCATTTTGATTTAGTTGTTAATCTAGCAAGAGATGATATTTACAAAGTAGAGAAATTATAAAAATAATTTCTCTACGGCTGATATTGCTCTTTTATTAATTGGGCCTAATTCATTTTTAATCAATTCTTTTAATGTAGGTAAGCTTGATAAAATCTCAATAATAGATACACTGTCAAGTTCTTTTTCTATCCAATTTTTTAAATTCGATAAATCTTTTTTTGTGAAAATTATTCCAAATTTTAATGTATCGAAATAAGAAAAATCATGTTTCTCTATAATTTCAGAAAATTTAATATTTAAATTATCATTAGTAATTAAAAGTTTGTTTTTTTCTAAATCAAGCAAAATTGCATAAAATAGAATTATCATTCTTTCAGAATCCCCATTTGCAAGTTCTCTTAGCTTTTCTAAGAATTCTATATTTTTCTTTCTTTGAATTTTAACTTTTATTTTTTTTAGAGTTAATTCCTCAGATAAAAACTTATCAAGTATACTTTGTAATTCTCTTTCGTTAGAATTTTCTAATGATATTTTTTTAGCTTTTAGAAAGATATCGTAAGTCTTATCAAAAGGTTCCTCTGAATCACCAAATAAAAAAATTGGTGAAACTCCAATTTCTATTAATTTCTGAATAGTATTAATATCTGGTACTCTTTTCCCTGTTATATATTGAGAAATAGTATTTTGCGATATTCCTAATTTAATAGAAAAATCTTTTTGTGTGAAACCTAATTTTTTTTGAATAAGTTCAATTTTTTTAGAAAAATCCATAATAATCCTTGACTATATCTCAAATAAATCATATAATCTCATTTGAGATATAATATTTAATATAATGATTGTATCTTAATTATATAATAAAAGGAGATTAAATGCAATTTAATGAAATAATAAAAAATTCAAAAAAAATTGTAACCGTCAATGATTTAATAAATAATATTGAGCTTATTACAGATGTTATAAAAGAAGACATACTCATAATTGCAAAAGCAAAAAAAATTTATTTTGCTGATTTTGATTTTACATACGGTGATGCAGTTGCACTAACTCCTAAATCAATAACTTTCCCCTTTTAATTTAGTTTAATAAACTGAAATTTACTATATTTTTCTTTCTTTGAATTCTTTTTCTAATTTCAGATCTCTTTCCATCCTTTTTATTCTGGCATCCAAACAATGTTCTCTTGTCTCAAAAAAAGTTTTGTTTAAATCTTTAGTAGTTATAGGTTTAGCTTTGTAAAAAGAAGGATGAGGAAGTAATGCATAAAAAATACTTCCTCTTTTATACACAACTTCATAGCTATGATTTGGCTCATCTATATGCCAAACTATTTTTCCAATAAATATTGTTTCATCTATATTTTTTGATATTTTATAAGATTGCCTATTTTGTGGCTTATTTATTAAAATCTCCATTTTAAACCTCTTATAGCTTTTTTTAAAGAGTATAATACAATTTTAATAAAAACACAATAGTAAAATGTAATATATTTCATTAATAATAAATTTTATAGAAATATATTACATTTAAATGAAGATATAAACTATTCTATATTTTAAATACTTTTTTAGAAGTATCAACAAATAATCATTTGTGATGAGGTAAATTACTAATAGTCTTTTTCTATATAATTACAGCTTGAATCAAGATAAATGTCTTCAAAATATCTCTCACCATTTTTACATTCATATAAACCATACTTATAAGTATTTGTTAGAATATTGCTTTTACTATTAATTAATAAATTATCTAATACAATTTTTTTATTGTTAAAATAATGAAGATTAGGTACCGTTATTGTTTCCAAATATGTTCTCGTAACATCAAGACCATTAAATCCCCTATTAAAAGCATCTAGCAAATATCCATCTTTTTTTATCTTTATTTCAAATTCTAGATAATTAATTTTAAATAAATCGGAAGTAATAGGATTATTTTTCGCAATACTTTTTTTTACCAATAATGCATTAGATGGTAAACCTTTAATGAAATAATTTGATAAATCAACTTTTAATGATTTTGTTGAGATATTCTCATAAGTTAGTATAATATTTTTTTTAATATCTCTATTAATTTCATATATGAAATCTTCATATTGCAGGTTATATGGCAGTTCTGAAAGCAATAAAGTATTGCTATTAAAAGGACCTTTATCTGTATTACACCAAGCTTCTCTAAATTCCTTTTTTTTAGCATCTAATAAAGATAAATACTTAGATAACTTTGAATTACAATCTATATTAGTACTTATCGAGGCATCAGAAAAAGTAATTTCAGCAGTATATATGTTTCTTACTTTAATTTCATCTGCAATAATAGATATATTTAAACCTAATATAAATAATGCAATAAATGTCGTTTTCTTCACACTTTTCCTTTAATAATAATTTTATTTTTAAGCTATAAGAAGAATACATAAAAACTTGTTAAATATATATTAAAATTTAATTTTGAATTAAAAAATACAAATTTAACTCTATTTAATCTATTAATAAAATTTTAATTCTGTTTCTTTATTTTTGATTTGTTATTTTTACATATACCACAATTACAATTAGTACTATGAAGATTTGAAATAGTTTTTTCTGCAATTTCTAATCTAGCTTTAAGCTCTGTAATTATTAACTCTTTTTTTAATAGTTCATTGTTTAAAAATTCTTTTTTCATTTATTCTAACCTTTATACTAGTAAAATTTTAATGATAGTGATTATTTTTTTGAACCTCTCACAATAAAAGTCGCAAGTGTGCGTTAAGGAAGAATCAAATTCAATCAGCTTCATATTAACCTCTTAATAGCTCTATTTGACTTACTATATCAGTCCAACACATTTCAACTTCATCTTCATCTAATCCGACCTCATATGCCAATTCTTTAAAACCTACAACAGCTCTTATGCAATCTTCAATTATCATTTTAGCTTTTGTATTTTTAATTGTTTGTCTTGCAGCAATTTCAAGAACCTCATGCCTTTTTATCCTGAGACCTTTACCCGAAACAGTTGTTGTATGCTGTTTTGCTAAACCTTTTGAATAAGTAATATCGTATGCAGGCGATATTTTCCAATTTCCATCTTTATCCATTAAATAAGCAAAGTTCTTAGCGTGATCGTCAAAGTTGAATATTAAAATATTAAATATCATTCTTCTATACATCTCTTCAACATCTTCTTGAGATTTACATACGCTTCTTGTAAGCATAAGCAATTGTTCATAAGATATAACTTGTGGAATAGTGATGTCAACATTCATTAAACCAGATGCAGTACACATATGTATTTTTCTATCCTCTTTATCCCTATCAAATCTTTTAACTAGTAAATGCTTAGCTTCACTATCTTCCATTAGATGAAAGTCTGCTGTATTAATTCCTGCTTTTCCTGCTAAAAACATACAAACATACTCTAATCTTGTAGCTCCATCACTTCCCATTCCTTCATACAGGTCATCAAATTTTATAATAGCTCTTTCATATCCATCATGAAGCTCTTTTTTATTTAATCTAATCTCACCAGTATTATAATTATACTGAACAAGCATCTTAGGTCTTCCACCACCAATAGGAGATACACTATCTCTAATATTCATAATTGATTCAATAGAAGGCTCATCGTTTTGCAAATCTTCCTTCATTTGTTCATATGCCTCTTTTGCATCAATTGAAACATCTTGCGTATGTTCTCCATCTTCCTCTTGAGGTCTATACTCAATTGCACCCATTCCTCTATCACCAATAAATGAAAGTTTATCTAGTAATCCAACCTCAAAAGGTCTTTTACCTTGTCTTTCAAAATATCTATCAATAAATGGCATACCATGTTTATCTGGCAAAGAGTCAAAAAAAACTCCTTGCAATCCTTGAAATAATCTTGGATAAGATTTATTCGTAAAAGGAGAAGTAAGTCTTAATGGCATTCCAATAGGTGAGATTTCAAGCTTATATTTTCTAAAGTCATCATCATATTCAAACCAAATAGTATTACCATCATCAATCATAGTTCCTATTTTTTTATCATAAATAAATGCATCAATTTCTGTCATTTGTCAACTCCATTCTTTCTAACTCTTTTTCTCGTAATCTTATTGTTCTTCTCTCTAATCTCATCAAGTGAAGCATATGACTCTTGCTTAATAAGCATATCCAACTTAGATGTTAAATCAAGTGCAATTAAAAGGTTTACAATATTAGAAAATTTAGTATCTTTCTTTTTAATAAAATTTGCATATGTTCTTTGAGTCATACCAGCAGCTAAATATAAATCCTCTTGAGTTTTGCCCTTTTTGATTCTCTCAGATTCAATCATATCAGTAAACTCTTCCATAATATCTAATGGCGTCATTAATTCAATCATAATATAACCTTTTTTACATATTAACTTTATTTTAGTTATTTAATATTACATATAGTACAAATTATAGCACATTTTTTAAAAAGGTGCAAATATTTTATTATTTATATTACATTTTTTACATAATAGAGTTAATATTTATTTTTATAATTACATTTTTTGCATTTTATTTTGAGGGTAACTAATAATATTTGCACTGTTTTTCTAATTGTTCAGCTATTTTTTTAATTTCTTCTTTTAGCTCAAAAACTTTTCTTTCTTCTTCAATTGTTGTGTCTATACCATGCGTCAAGTTTTGATGATTATGCGTATTCCAAATTTGATAATTTTTATAAAATTCATCCATGTTATTAAAAGCTGAATAATGATAACAGTTTTGATTTTATTGCTATGACTTAAAATTTCAACAAGTTGCATTTAAACTCCTTTTTTGTATAATTTGGAAATTTTATGATTAATCAGTATTATAATTTCCATTCGGTTAGTATTTTAACAAATGGTTAATAAATTGTCAAGGGGTTTACTATGGAAATTAATGAAAAAATTCAATTTATTCGTAATGCTAATAATATGAACAAAAAGCAATTTTCTGAATTATTAGAAGTATCTCAGCCTACAATTACAAGATATGAAGATGGAGAACGCTTACCTGACTTTAATTTTTTAAAAAATCTTATTGAGAAATTACATATCAATCCGGATTGGATTTTTTTTGATGTTGAGCCAGCTTTTCTAGATATAGATGATAATAATATTTCTATACAAAATCAAGAACTTATTAAAGATATTAATTTAATTTTAACACCTGATGAATTTAATAAAAAATTAAATGATATATTTTTTGAACATGTAATAGATCAAATTACAAATGAAGATGAACAAAAATTTTCAATTGTAAGAAAATTTTTTAAAACAATTAAATTAGAGGGGCATGTTCCATTTAGACCACTTTTATTTTTATACTATATTTTCAGATATGTAAGAGATAATAATGAAGAGTTAAACAGTCTAAAATTGGATAAGTCAGAACGACCATATCAAAGATATTTATTAGATTTAGTAAGAAGATATAAAGTAGTTTCATTTAAAAATAATCCAGCTTTCACATCTCAAATTAAAAAAGAATTTGAGATGTCTATAGAGATGAATTTAAAAGAAAATGAGTGTAAAAGTTTAATTGTCAATTATGATGAATTGATTAAAAAAATAGAATCAAAAATGACTACAATTATTATTTATTCACATAAAAAGATTGATACTAAAACTTTATTCCCAAAACAAAAATAACTTTTTATTAATAGCATTTTTAACAAAATGATAAAATGCATAGTAGCTGATTTTTACCTTCTACAGGTAAGTCAGCATTTATTAATCTCCAAGCTAATCTTATTAGATATACTTTTTAAAATCAAATTTTCGATTTCTCTTTTAAATTTAACCATTTAAGATTTTCCCATTTCTAAATTAAACTTTCTAAATAATCAATAATAACTCCTGTAGGTTCTTCCAATGTGTTTATATAAATTAAGAGTAAAAAAAGAAGAAAAATAGATTCTTTAAAAATAACAAGAATACTATTATTCCATTCTATAATCATTTTATATGAGTTATAAGCCATACCAACTGCTGCCACAAAACCAAGTATCATCATTGATGAATGTGCAATCATATCATCAGGACTACTATATATTGCAGCGAAACCTAAAAATACTTTTGGTAGCAATATCATATAGTATGGTGTTGATACAATTAATAAGATTATTGCTAAAGTCTTTATTAACAATTCTTTATTCTTAGTATCAATTTTCATCATTTTCTACTCCTTAGTCTTTATTTATTTCTTATTTTTTCTAAATCTTTTTCACTTTCAGCAATAGAATCATTAATTAATTTTATTGTCTTTTTTGAAGATAGAATGCTTTTTTAGTTCACTTTTTCTATTAATCCATACTTCCTCAATTGTTCTAAAAAGTTTTTTAGTAAGTGCCAAAGCTTATCCTTTTGCAGTACTAAAATTGTGCTGATTTATTTTTAATCTTTTTTCTTTTTCTTTTAAATAAATATTTTTTTCTTTTTGGCTTGTCCCTTAAAAATATTGCAGTAGCCGTATTTTCTTTAACAATATCCGCCAAATAATTACCAATGTTGATTTTCATAATTTATCCATTTTTACTAGATGTTTTATATACCATCTAGGGTAATTCTTTTGAACCTTTCACCCCATTTTGATTTTAGATATTCTGTATTAGAGTTAAAATTTATTCCTAAATTACAACCTATTGTTAAGTTAAACTCTTGATAAGGCTCTTTAAAAATATTAGAATTTATAATCATTTTTAAAAATAAATTAATCACCAATAAGGTTGATCCGATTGCGAATATCAAACCTAAATCTATAATCATCAAAACTCCTTTATGTATATCTCTATTGAATTTCCAATACTCTCTTTACTGTATAAACTCAAATAGTCTAATTTGCTAATTTTAGATCAAATTGAGATTTATCTTCAACCATAGCAATTACACATCTGCTATTTGCATCCCAACCAACAGGAAGATATCCAACTCTACCAATTAGAATATGCCCTATCTCTTCATCAAAGCAATAAACATAGTCTTTAGCCTTAAATGTATGCGTAGGTGTATTATTATCAGCAACTAATCCCATCTTCTTAAAAAGATTAATTGAAATATTTTCTATCTCTCTTTGCGTAATTGCTCCCATTTTAAACTCATAACTTTACTGATAATAATATAAATTACTCCAAAAACAACCAAAAATATAGTTATAATTGGTATTGTTCTTAGATTTTTGCAAAAAATTACATTTTGACTGGTATCTACTACACTTAAGTTATTAAAATTAGTGACATTGCATTGATAATAATATTCTTTAAAAAAATCAAATGCTTGCAAAAAGGATGAAATATTATCAATTTGCAAAAATATTAAAAATGATAAAAATCCTGACACAATAAAAATTATGTTTTTTTCTGTCATCTAAAATCCTTTTCTTCTGTGTTGTAATATACTTTTTTATAAATTTCTTTAGATTTTTCTAAATCACTCGTAATAATTTATACTCCTGTTTTTATGTCTTTAAGACTATCAGGTAATTTAAATTTAGTCATAACTTAAACCTTTATTTCATATCCATATCAGGATATTGCATATTATATTTTCTTACTTCTCTACCAGCTTTTTCAAAAAGAGCTAAACCAGTTTTTCTTCTTCCTAATTTGTTTCCATCTTTGTAAAAAGACTTACCAATTTTCCTTACTTCTTTTGTTTTCAGAGAATATTTATCTTCAAACATTTTTAACCTTTAACCCTTTATCTTTATTTCATATTTTGTTGAACAAATTCAACGCATTCATTACTTGTTACGGGGAGTGATTCAAGATTGAAGTTTTTAATTAAATTGTTTGCAATTTTTTTTATTTCATCATCTACTTTATAAGATTCTTCTCTAGTTAAATTCTCACTCTGAAACCCATCCCTTAATAAAAGTTGTGAAGCGATATAAAGTTGTGCTATCTTTTTTGCTTCTGTTTTTTTCATATTAAACCTTTCAACTTTACTGCATATATAGTTATGCAGTTTTTCTTTCTTTAATTATTTCAACTGAAATAGTATCATTATCATTCATTTTTGAAATATCATCACATAATAAAAGTTCTGATTTCTCAAAATTTTCTATTGTTAAAAATCCACTTCTAAAATAAGATTTTTCATCTAATTCAAGTTCTACTTCATTCCATTTGCCCTCAGTTTCAAATGGAACTTTTAATATATTTTTATTACCAACTAATTCTATATTAGATATATTGTTTAAATCACTTTTAGCAAATACAGCAACATAAAATATTTCTGTACCTTTTACACCTCTTAATGCTTGTATTACCATAATATATTACTCCACTAATTCACTTGTTATATATTCACCCATTGGCTCAGGTATTTCAACGCTATAATCATTATCATCTGCATTATGATATTCAGCCCATTCAGTATCATCATACTCAAATACTTTACCATATACACCCGTTCTCTTAATATAGTTTTTTAGCATAGTCATATTGTAAAATATTGGATGATTAACATCATGGTTGTATGTTTCATCAATATTTTCATCTTGATTGTATTCTAAAATCTCATAAGTCATAAGTTAAACCTTTACAGTATATTATTCTTCAATATCAGAAGAATAAAAATCACAACCAAATGGCAACTCACTTTCTAAACTTTGAGCTTCACTATTAGTAAGTTTTGCAACTGCTTCATCGTGATTTTCTGCTCTTACTTCCTCTAATATTTCATCATTCTCATTTAAAAATGTATAAAGCTTCATAGGTAGTCCTTTATTTCATATTCTCAATAGAATATTGTTTTATTCTTTCAATTATTTCATTAGTAATTTTCTTATGAAATTCTAATGTACCTATCATACTTAAACAAGCATTATTTTCAAGACTAAATTGATCTGTTCCCCAATTAAAAAAAATGTAATCATCCCTATCATAACTTATAGTTAATTGAACTTCATTAGATATTGAACAGTTTGCAATTCTTCTAGCTGATTCTTTTAAATCTTTCTTTTTAACTTCTTTTAGACTATCAGGCAATTTAATTTCACTCATAATTTACTCCAATCAACTTTACTGCATATTGATTAATTCAATATATCTATTATTTGTTCTAGGTTTAGGGCATATTTCCATAGGAATTTTACCTGCACTTAATCCCTCAAAACCTTTTACAATTTTATCTTTGGTTTTATATCCTAAACCGCAACCATTACTACTAACTGCTTTGCAACCATTACAATCTTTTTTAATTCTTTGATTTGCCATTAATAGCCTTTATTTCATATTCTCAATAGAATATTGTTTTATTCTTTCAATTATTTCATTAGTAATTTTCTTATGAAATTCTAATGTACCTATCATACTTAAACAAGCATTATTTTCAAGACTAAATTGATCTGTTCCCCAATTAAAAAAAATGTAATCATCCCTATCATAACTTATAGTTAATTGAACTTCATTAGATATTGAACAGTTTGCAATTCTTCTAGCTGATTCTTTTAAATCTTTCTTTTTAACTTCTTTTAGACTATCAGGCAATTTAATTTCACTCATAATTTATCCAATCAACTTTATAGCATATTATATATGCTTATTTTTTATTTATAAATTTATTTTACAGATAATTATGTTTACTCAACTATGTTAAGTACATAGAGTATTATATCTTATGTATAGTACAATGTCAAGTACATATATTAACTTTCTTTTAAATTTTCACAATTTGTAATTTGTTTTATTTGCTCACTTGTTAAAAGTGATGAAATTTCATTTGAAACACTTAAAATATTTTTATGTCTCATAAAAAATCCCAAGGTATCACTTGCTGATGTAAAATCTTTATCTAATAATTCAAATGCACTATAATAAGATTTTGAATTCATATTTTTGTTTTTAAAAGAGTAATAACCTCTATATAGTTGATTCTCAATTAATTCCTCTATCATTATCCTAATATATTTATCTTCCATTTCTGCTGTAATTATTTGAATTGTAGTCATTATTTTTCCTTATTATTTACTCTAATGTTTTTATATACTCTTTTAAAGCCATAATTTGCTCAACCAATTTACTATTACTATCTTTTAAGTCTCTATTTTCAGAACTAAGAACTTTATTTTTTTGATTCAACTCTTTTATTTTATGTTCTAGTTCTTGCACTTCATTAGATTTATTAACTGTTATTGTAGTGTGTTCTCCTATAAAATCTCTATAAGTATATAATGTATTTCTTGATATTCCAGATTCGTTAGAGATTCTACTAAAGTTAATTTTTTCTTTTTTCTTTTTTAATTTTTCTATTGCTTCTAAAATCTTATTTTTAGTATCTTCTTTTCTTTGTTCTTCTTGTCTCTTAAGACCTTCATTTTTTACTCTTTTTTTAATCTTATTATTTTGCATTATTATCAACCTCTTTATATATCTTATCTATTTCCAGTCTATTTATAATTTGTTCCAACTTGTCTCTTTTTCTTTTATTTACATGAAAATTCATTTTGGCAAATTTATTATCTTTTGTCCTCTCAATCTCATTATCTATTAACTCTTTTTGCCTTTTAAAGTTAGTGAGAAAACTATCATTTGTCACAAAATCAGTACAACCAATATAATAACAACCCTCTGAGCCAGTATTATCACAATGACCTTTTTTAAAGTCTTTTAAACACATACCCATTGGAAGAGGATTTATGCCAAATCTTTTAGATAAAGTGCCTATAACTTCATCCATGTCTTTTACTGTTCTAACAGTATCAATCATTTGTTTAAAATCATTACCTATACTACCATTAGTATAAATACTATCTGCATCAATATAAGTTTTAATATAATCTTTTTCTAGTGTTTCTTCTTTCACTTTAGCATAGTGAATTGTCATATCAATACTTACATGAGAATAATGCCTTTTAATTATTCTAATTGGCACTCCATCATTAATTAACTGTTGTGCAAAAGTGTGTCTAAATTGATGAGGGTGCAAAGGGTATAGTTCTTCTATTCCATCTTTATTGAGGTGCGTAATATTATGTTTTTTTATAAACTTTTTTAAAGCACTCGTATAGTCACTCACTGAAACCCTTGAAGCAACATTACTATATTTTGCTGAAAGATTTCTATTTTTTCTAACAAAAAGATATTTATTATTGTTTCTAATATGGCTATATTTTTTTATCACATCTTGTATCAACTCAAAAGTTTCTTTGTTTATTAAAATTCTTCTTTTTGTAGGTTCTTTTTCTGTTTTAGAAGAGATTCTATTTAGATAATATGTTTTTCCAAAATAGCTATCTTCAATCCATGCAGAATCAATTTTTAAAGTAAGCACCTCTGAAATTCTTAATCCAGTTGACAGTAAAACCATAGTTATATATTTTTCAATATTTAAATCAAGTAAATCAATTGACTTAACTCTCCATCTTGGGTTTACAAGCCTAACCCAATTATGTCTAGCCCAGGTTAAAGTATTTTTAGTTGAGAATTTCATATCTTTCATTATTCCATATTCCCAAACAACATAATCAGATTCTTTTGTTAGTGCAATTTTTATTTGGTCTAAAACTTCATTAGGTATAGATTTATTTACTTCTTTTGTTTTTTTGATAGCTTTTTTAACATCCCAATATTCATACATATTTTGACTATAAAGCAATAGTTCATCAGGTGCATCATCCCAATCATATTTGATAGCAACTTCTGCTAAATCTTGTAAGAGAATTGCTTTTTTACATAATGTTTTTGGAGAATACGGTCTTTTTCTTCGGTTTTCTTTTTTATTCTCTTCTAAATATTTTAGATATTTTTCAAAGTGTTTTTTATTAAATCTTTTCAAAGAACTAATTTTATATTCTTCCATGAAAGGTACTAAACTGCTAATGAGTGTAGATATTTTATTTGGAATTGATTGAAATTTATTCTTTGATGTTGTGTTCCCAATTAAGTACCATGCGTATTGCTTTATTGTATTTTTAAATATTCTACTTTTAATCCCATAAAATACGATATTGCAATATTTTATATCTAGTTCTCTTGGAGTAAAATCCGATAAATCCCAATAATCTTCATTAAAATCAATATTCCCACATTTAAGAGTCTTATAGTCAGGATTATTTGAATATGACAATCCTTCTAAAAGCATTTTATTTTTATGTCTTTGCTTAAAATAAATTTGTTTAGCTTCCATTTGAAAGTCCTTCAAGTTTATTGATTATCTCTTTAATTATTCCTATCTTCCACTCATAATGTCTAGCTACATCAAGACCAAACTCATAAACATTATCAAGATTGTTCTTTTCTATTTTTAGTTGATTATAAAAAAATGGTAAATAATCAGGAGTAGTAACCATGCTAGGGCAACCATAACAATTCCCACGACCTATTAAATGAGGGCATATCTTACTGGAATTAACTGTATCACTATTAGTACAATAACCCTCTTCAATTATTCTAAACTTTTCAGGGTTCTCTTTTACTGCTGATATTTCAATCTCTTCAATATTTTTAAATACTGAAATCTTCTCAATAGCTAACCCCATTGACTTTTCATATTCATACTCATTTGTTCTATCGTAATACTTTTGAGTAGTTGCAATGTTTTTATGACCTAAAACTTCTTTTGCAACATAAACATCAACACCTTTTTTTGAATACATTTCAGGTATGGTTCTTCTAAACATATGTGAAGTTATTTTAAAATCTTCTCCACTTGGGTGTTTGATATTATTCTCTTTTAGATATTTATTTATTTTTCTATTCATTACAGTATTATTATAAACTACAAAGCCATATTTTGAATGAATAGAAGCTTTAGCAAATATTTTATCAAGATTGAATTTTTTTCTTACTTCTTTTGAATACTCAATTAGTTTCTGAATCTCTTTTGTGATAGTATTGTTAATTGAGTATATAGTTCTATACCTATTGCCTTTGCTTGTTTTGAAGTGTAAATCATATTTATGCTTACCTAAATCATTTTTTATTAAACATTTATCAGTAAGTCCAATTATTTCACTATATCTCATACCATAATTTAAAGCTATTAAGATATAAGTTCTTACATATATATCATGATAAGATAATAAATTTATTTTAATATCTTTTAATATTGGCTCAGGTATTGATTCTGTTAATATTTCTCCAACATCAAAAGGTTCTCCATTAAAATAATTCAAACTTTTAAAATCATCTGCATAAAAAAACTTA
Source organism: Malaciobacter mytili LMG 24559 (assembly GCF_003346775.1). Lineage (NCBI taxonomy): Bacteria > Pseudomonadati > Campylobacterota > Epsilonproteobacteria > Campylobacterales > Arcobacteraceae > Malaciobacter > Malaciobacter mytili. The sequence goes on from NZ_CP031220.1 coordinate 154,167, forward strand.
GAATATTCAAAAAATAAATATACTGCTTGATAACAAGCTCTTTTAGTGTTTTGTTTTAAAGGTTTATTCCCACCAATTTTAGTTAAAGAAGTATTTAAATATGCAATGAAATAATTAGTAATTTGAGGATTGAAACCATCAAAACTATTAATATTTTGCTCTTTACAAAAATCCCAAAATCTAACAATATGAGTATTTAAATGCCTAGTGCTATTTGCACCTCTTTTTTTTAGCATAATTTTTATAAATTCAATATAGAAAAAAGTTAGGAACAAAGGTACTCTTTTATAATTGATTTGATACCTTATGTTTTCTTCTATAATAACTATTAGTTTTTTATTTCTATTGATTTCTAATTTATCATACATCACTTAATCCATATTCCATATTGACAAAAATCTTTTCTAATTCTTTTGCTATATCTTGCTCTTTAGCTAATTGGATATAAATACTACAAGTTGAAGGGTTTTTATGTCCTAAAAGGCTTTGTATTGTTGTTATATCAACTTTATTCCTTGCTAAATTTGTAGCAAAAGTGTGTCTTAGGTCATGAGGTGTAAAATCTATTCCAGTTGCTTCTTTTGCTTCTTTGAACTTTTTATAAATTGTTGCATAGGAAATTGGGCTTCCTAAATTTGCTTTACTCTCACTTATGAAAAAGTAATCGTGTTCAAACTCTGTTTCATCCCAAATATCACTCCATTTTCCATCATAGTAATTATTTAATTCATAATATATTTTATTTGGAACATAAAGCTTTCTAGTTCCAGTTTTCAATCTTCTTCTATGACTCTCATTTTCTAAGGGTTTTGATAATTCTATTGTTTGAACTTTCTTGCTTGAATTCATAGTTTTTATATCTTGAATTTTTAAAGATAAAGCTTCACCAATTCTTGCACCAGTAAAAAACATAAATTTAAATATCAATCTATCTCTTTCATTTTTAAAATACTCATTAAGCGTTTCAAACTCATGATGAGTTAAGACCTTAATATTTTTACTACTTTCTTTTACTTTAAATATTGACTTAGTTATTTGACCTCTACCCAAATGTGCAAATAATCCCTCTCTTTGATTCATTGGCATTTTAATTGCAATTGCTTCATGCTCAAAAGGGTTATCCAAGCCATAGTAATATTCCAAATGTCTATAAAAGTCTCTTACCGTTGAAACAATCCTATTAATAGTTTTACCAGTTCTTTTTGAAGTAACTTTTAATGATTGTTGTTTTTTATAATCAGGGTACATCAAGTAAGCAATGAAATCATTTATATGTAATGGTTTTATATCTGCAAAACTTAACTCTTCAATTTTTAAGAAAGTATAAAAGTGTTTTAAATCATAGCCTTTTGACAAAGCAGTATTAATCTCTTGACCTCTTGAAAGTTTTGTGAGAAGATAGTCATTTGCTTCTTTGATTAACTCCATATTTGAATCAAATAAAACTACATAAGGATAAAGAGTTTTAGTGAATTTAATTTCTGATTCCCTAAGAGATACTTTTTCATCAATATTAAATAAATGTGCATTGTTATTTGTATCAATAATTGACAGTTTGCTGATTTTCATTGAGTAAATAGAGATTGACATAACTATTTTTTAAACTCTTTAAAATAAATAAACATAGAGAAATTACATAAATCAATATCATTACCATCATTTCTTTTGGTTTCATGCTCTTCTAAAAGTTTATATAGCAATTCAATTGAACAGTCTTCTCTCCACCATCCACCACGACCTTTTTGTCTTGCTTTAGCCAGTTTATTTTGCATTCCAATATGTGCTTCTATGTAACCAATACCAGTTGAATAACTTACAAAATATTTATATAAAGGGAATTTTAAAAAAGATTCAAAATTTGATTGAACATCATTTATAAATGTTTCTATACATTTATTATCTATTTCTTCATCTGAATTGCTACTATTTATAATTTGTTCTAAGTTCATTTTATGCCCTTGTTCTTATTTAATATTGTCGCATTGTCTATATCTTCAATCTTTATATTATCATTTTAATACTTCTCTAGATTTTCTTTTTGTCTTTTGTCTTGACTATATAGATGTAAAAACTCTATTAGATGTTTTAGTCCATCATTGTTTAATTCAGCAACTTTTATTACCCAATTTGAATCAGTAATTTTAATTTCAAACTCATTTTTGTAAGTAATAGGTAGGAATGACAATACAATTTCATTCTCATCTATTGTTTCTATCATATCTTGATTGTCTTGTATGACTTTATTTAGTTGTGACAACAAACCTAAATCATATAGACTATCTTCATAATTAGAGTTCGTTAAGGTAACCACTTCTAAATATCTAATAATCTTGTTGTTTTTAATTGCAAATTCAATCTCATTTTTAGTTGAATCTCCGATATATCCATTTACATTTAAAACTAAGACTTCATCACATAGTAAAATTTTATCAAAATGAACTTCATCAAAAGTTTTCTTCATTTGACTGTCCATATCTAAACCCTCTAAATGACCAAACATAGCTACCGTTAGAACAATATTGCCTTTTGCTGTTTCTTCTTTATTTGCCTTTTCAAAAGCTTCTTTAAATTTAGTAGAACCACACAAACATACTATTTTTCTATTATTGAACATTTTAATCCTTTAATATTTACTATTTTTAAAATCTATTACATTTTTTTCGTAAAAAGGAGTATATATTCTGCCACCAAAACCATACCCTTCACTATATGAAATATCGGTTATTGCATATTTATCTTTAAAGACCTCACTATGTAAGTCATAAGCATAATCATTAGTGTCTTTTTCTATTTTATGAATCTCTTCTCTAATTATTTTAACAAGTTCTAAAGAGTTGTATTTTTTAATATCGTTAAGTGTTCCATAGCAATAAATACTATATCCACACCTATTTTTATCCAAAGAAGTTGCAAAAGTAAATTCATACCCAAGTTTTATTACATCAGCATCTTGCCATGTTGTTTTCCAAACTATGTTTTCTCTAATCCCAAAGTTATTCTCTTTAGCCCAATCATTAATGGCTCTTTTTGTTAATCTCTTTGTCTTTTTTGGTACAATATCTTTTTCAATTACCTCATATTTTGTAGGTCTAAAGTCAAGTAAATCATCAGTAAATTTAATTGGCTTCAAAAGTCCTCTTTTATATAATGCAATGATAGTTTTAGTTTCAATATAAGTATTATCATTGTTATCAATATACCAACAAAAAAATCTATCGACACCCATTCTTTTATAGCTTACAGTTTTATTTTCTGCTATTTGTTTGTAACATTTCTCCATATGCAAAGTTAAAGATTTATATTCTGCATTTTCATTTTTAATATACACTTGTCTTAATTGTTCGATTTTGTCTTCTCTTTGTGTTGCATCTAAAGGTGTGATTTCACAAGGCAAAGAATTTAATAATCTTCTATTGTATTCTCTCTCTATTTCTACTCTATGTTTACCATCTTTTATTTTGGAATATATAAAAATCATATAATCATTAGCTAGTTCAGTCCATTTTCTTCCGTATTCTGAACCAAATTTAATAATTGATTTATCAGTCTGTATTTTATTAAATTTTTCATCAATATAAGAGTATCTGTTTTCTGAAATACATTTTAGACAAATACATTTTTGAATACCTGATTGAGTTCCACCAAACTTATAATCATTTGGTGTTTCATACCTCATTCTTCTTTCATATTCCTCACCAATATTGATTGTTTTTTTACATTCAAAACATTCATATTCTTTTCTTGCTTTAGGCATAGCTAAACCCTTATCAAACTGCTTGTGCTTCTGCTAAGTCAGACCAATAGTCTAACTCTTTTTCTTGTTCTTCTTTAATCTCTTTTGATTGCCTAATAATATCTTTATCTGTAACCTCAAAAAAGTTTCCTCTGTATGTATTAAGGCAAATCGTAGTTGCATCTAATTCATATTCTAAATCAAATTTTTTACTACCAATATAATCCTTGTCACACTTGATTTTCTTTTCTTTTTCAGTAGTTTTGTTTATTGCATAAATATCCTCTACAAATACAGTTCTTGTTGCAATAATACAATTTTTATCTTCATCACTGTTAAACTTATCATCATCCCAAAGATAACTATAATATTTGCCCTTTTCAAATGAAGTTGCTTCAACAATAGGATTTTCTCTTAAATAACACTCTTTACAAACTGGATGTTGTTCTTTGAAATATGGATTGTTTTGATTCCATGCTCCACGAACTTGAACATAGTTGTCTCCTCTTGATAACCTAATATATTTATCTCCTTTAGAGATAGGCTTATTGCAATCATAGCACTTGTATTCTTTTCTAGCTCTTGATAAATCCGATAAGCTCATGTTAATCCTTGACAATGTTTAATTACTGTATTATACACTTTTATAAAAAGTATGTCAAGTACAGTAATTAACATTATATCTATTATTTAAAGGTCTTTATAAGTATTTTATGTAGCTATCAAAATAGTAAACATATAGATAAAATATTAATTTGTCAATATTAAATCTAAATAATTTAGAATTATTTAAAATTAGATTTTATACCATAAATATGTAGAAAAAGTTATTTATTTAATATATTTTTTAATGCTAATTTAGATATAATTAATTTGGTCTTTTTCAGTACCACCCCCGTTCACCTTTTTAAGGTATGGCTAAAACTGAATTTAATCAACAGTAATTGTCGCCTTATGGTTATATGACTTTTGCTGCTAACGAACGGAAGTAGGTTTAACTTAAAAGTCATTAATCCATATTAAGGAGATATACTTATGGAAAAAGAACAAACAGAACAATTTAATGAATTTGAAAGAAGATTCAAAATCCCACTAACTTTAGAAAAATTTAAATTAATTTCAAAAAGAAATTATGAAAATGGTTCTTTCAAAAAACTAGGTCACGCAAGAGAAGATTTTGCTAAAGAATTGGGGTTTGATTGTTATAGAGCGTACACTAAAAAATTTCATTCTTATTGGAATAAACTATCTAAAAATGTATTTAACCTAATTGAAGAACATAAAAAATTAAAAAATCCTATTCCACTTTTAATTATTGTAAGTACTGATAAGGATTATATCCAAATGTTAAAAAAAGAATATGAAATAGATTTTAATTATTTTAATGAGTTTTCTAAAAATGAACTTTTCTTAAATGGTAGAAGTTTCTCAAAAATTAATATATTTGATATATTTACAGAAATTGAGTTTGAAAGAGATCTTGATGAAGTAATAAAAGTAAATGCAAATATAACTCATTTAGATGAAAATGGCGAATTTTCTATATTGGAGTGTGAAAAAATAATTAATAGAGCTATTAACTATGCCTATGAAATTGGCGATAAAGATGAATGTACTGATAAACATATTGCTTATGTATTATCTTCATTATATTTAGGTGGAAGTCCTTTACAAGCAATTGATTATGATATCCCTAATCCTAATTTGGAATTTGATTCAAAAGAAATAATTAAACTTTATAAACTTTGGGATAAGGTAGAAGAAATTATGCCAAAAATCCCTAAATCAGTTTTTAAAGAAATTATTTCTAAAAATGAATATGCTTATTATTTTGATGATTTTATCATTAATAAAACACGAGATTTAATAGATATGGATTCAAGTTCTGATAAAATTGATAATGATAAAAAAATATTAGATACCATTACAGATATTATAAAAAAATCAGGAACTACAAAAAACATAAAAGTAAATATCAATAATCTATTGCCAAAAAGAAGAATTAATCAAAATGAAATATATAAAAGTTTAAATGAATTAAAAGAAAAAAGAATTATCAGTTCTATTAATGAAAATAATGATAAAATTTCAGTAATTATTGATAAAAATAAAGATTTTTTAAAAAAAATTGTAGAGTAAAGACAAGAAATTGTCTAAACTCTCTCTATAGTATTAATTAAGGATTGAAAAATTTAAACTTTTAACTCATTTGCTGTTTGTATTGATTTCAATACTGTTAAACCAACAGATGAATAATTAGTTAAGCTACTACTATCCAAATCCTCAATACTTTGGGTAGCAAAAAAAGTTCCTTTTGGAACAATCATTAAATCACTAGTAGATACATCACTTAATTCAAAAATTTCATTTAAATCATTTTCATTATAAATATAGTAGTTATTTGAAATAGGACTTTTCTCAACTCTATAATAGTTTCCATTTTTAAAGAGCTTATCTTCATCTTTGATGATGTTCCCATTACAATCTTTATACTCTGTTTCTTCTCTTATATCAACAGTCTTTAAATTTAATCTTGGATTATTACGGAGTTCATTCTGTAATTTATGCAATTCTAAATTTGGGATTGAATGCATCTCTTCAAGCCAATAAGAGATAGGCACTTTTTTATAATCTTCATGACTTGAAAATTCTTTTTCTTTAATATTCTTTTCTATTTTTTTATAATCATTCTCTTTTAATTCTTTAATAGCTCTATCTAATTCTTTGAATAGCCAATGCTTTTCATTTTTTTTACTATCAATTATGTACCATTCATCAAGTTCTTTAAACCATTCTAAAAGAATATTCCATACTTCAAAATACAATAAAGGCTTAGGTTCTTCATCTTCATCCCATTCAATAGATGGATCAAAAACTTCAATTTTCCAATTACCTTCTTCATCAAAATATTTATTTACTCTTTCTTGGATATTTGAAAGAACTGAAATATGATTATCCCCGCTTCCAAATGGAAAACATTCATAATCATCTAAAAAGAATTTAAGCTGCATTGTTTTATCTAATCCCATTGTTCCTTCAATAGTTGAAATTGCATCTGCATTTGGTGCAAACAAACCATAATAACCACTAAATCTATAGTTCTCAATAAACAAAGGATATTTCTCTGCAACTTTTTCATAAACACCTAAGAAATTGTTTTGTTTTGACTTATCAAGTGATTCAATCAAATAAAATGGAATTTTACTAAATGATGAAGTTTCATAATTAGACCATTTATCATTTACATAGCAATACCCAAATCCTTCTTGAAAAAGTTCATCTTTATAACTCTTAGACATTTTTTCATTAATTAATCTCATTAAACTATTAATATCAACTAAACCTGGTATTGTTTTTACAAAAGATTTTTCTAATTCAAAAATAGAGTTATATCCTAACCATGTAGCTAGTAATTGTCTTGATTTTTCTAATGGTAACTTGTTATTCCAATTCTTGCTAATATATTTAGCTAACTTATTAAAATTTTCAGGGTAGTCTTTGTGTGTAAGAAGTACTCTTTTCATTGTTTTCTCCAATTGTTATATTTATTTTCAAACTATTAAGTAGTTGCTAGTCTCACCACATTGTTCTTTTTAAATATATAAGAAGTTTCAATGTGAGTATTATTTAGTTTTTTGTTTAATAATGAGTGTCCATCAACTTTGCCATTGACTAGGGCAAGACTTCATAACGCCTTTGAGTAAAAGTATAATAAAAAAATAAATATAAGTCAAGTAAAAAGCCGAATACCATCTTTTAAAGAGTTTAAAATATTTTATTAATTTTTTAATGCTTGTTATTAAATAAAATATAAACAAATCGTTCTTTGTTACCCTTTCCTAAAACATATATTTGCATATACTTTTTTTGTTCCATTGTTTTGAAAGAGATATCTTCATGTTTTATATGCTGCATTTCTTCTGCTCTTAGTCCACCGAAACAAAAGAACTTGTGAATAAGCTTTCTTAAAAAAGGATTGGGATGATTTGTTTTATAGTTTTTTATCTCTCCAATAAACTTTGCAAAAACATCAGGTTCTAAAAAGTTATTTGTTCTTTCTTGCATAAGCGTTTATATAATTAGTATCTATCTTCTTGAGACTAAGATTTTTTTTATCACTTATAACACATTCGTAAAAAGATAACTATAATTTCTTAACCCCATACCCAATGCAACCTTGTTAGCATTAGCCTTAAGTTCTATATCTGTATTTGAATTAATAAAAATTAAATCATAATATTTTTCTCTATCGAAGTACTTAGTATCCTTATTTACTTTATCTTTATCAGGAGTATAGCCTCTATTAAGTTTTAATGAATAGATTTTTTGCTAAATGATTTTTAATCCAAAATAAAAAACTTTTGATTTATCGTTAAATTGTTCTAATTCTGCTTTTTTCATTTTAGCTCTAATATTTTATTTAATCTTTTTAACTCATTATTTATACTTGCAAGTTTTTTTTCTTTATAATTTGAGATTTCATATATCTTTTCCCACTTGTGAAACCTGGTATCAATTCTATTTAATTCAATATCTAATCTTTTGATAGAAACAGGTGTATATGGTATTGATATTAAATATCTACTTTCAACAATATATTTATCTTTTTGTTTTTTAACCAAAATATCATCTATACTGCAAGGAATATAATGTGAAAGCCATTTTTTAAAGTTCTGTACTGTTTTAAAAGAAAAATTTCTATATTTAATTGGATCATATTCAGTTATTATATTATTGAACTTTATATACTCTCTTTCTTCTATCTCAAAGCCATTATCAATCATAAGCTTAAGCAGTTTACCCATATCAAAAAAAGTTTGTTTTCTATCTTGTATGAAGAATGTTAGCTCTTTAATCAAGCATTGATCTACTAATTTTTTAAAAAGTGTTTTTTTGTTTTTTATGGAAAATATATATCTATAAAGCAATTCATTATAAACTTGACCTTTAAGCTGCTGAAAAAAATATATAGATTCCTCTTCGTGACAATAAAATAAATCATTTTCAATTGTTAATTTATCAATATTTGTTCTTACAATTGATTCCTTAACTCTTTCTATTAGATTGTCTAAACCCATATAACATTCACCCATAGAAGTATTATGGTCAATGCTGTTTATCATTTCTTGTAGTTGTTTTATTATATCCATACTATCTAACTTTATTTGTACAATATGATTTCATCCATCCAAAACCTTTTGTTTTAAGATGTTTTTTCATATTTTCTTTGAACCATTTTTCAATATTTTGGTCTTGTTCATTCCAAAGTTGATTTGTATATTCATAACCTTCTAAAATCCCACAAACTGCATATCTTGCACCTATATTGTCGTCAGGATGCATCCTGAGAAGTTTTTTAAAGATTTTAAGTGCTTCAACCTTATTTTCAAAAAACCATAAAGTATCTGCATAATTATATAGAAGTCTAAAGATATGCCGATTATTTAATTCATAATAATCAAGAGTTGAAGGGAGTTTGTAATTAAATTCATGTTTCATTAAGCAGTTATAACCCTCTAAGATAATTATGTAAGCTTCTTTATTCATTCTCAATTCAAAATAAATATCTTTTAATGATATATAAGCATCATAAAAGGTGTTATTTAATGATATGAGATTTTTTAGATACGAAATCTTTTTATCATCTGTGTAAGCTTCATTTTCATCCAAGTACACCCAATATTTTTCTTGTACATCATCTTCTATCATAAAACAACCTCTTTATAATTTTAGTTTAATTTTAGCTAACTTATCTTGAATAAGTTGCATTTTTATCCTTTTATTTTATTTATGGTAAAATAGTGTATTATACACAATATGAATATAATAAAATGCTTATACAAAGGAATTTTATGAAAGAAATTGCAATTAGTGTCTCAGAACTTATTGAAAAAATAAAATTTTTAAAAAAATTAAGAACAGATAAAGATCTAGCTACTTACTTAGAAATAGCTCCAAATGCACTTAATAATCTTAAAAGAAGAAATTCAGTTGGTGCTTTTCTTGAAAAATTAATTATTTCAACTCAAAATAAAGATAGTAATATTAGTTTTGACTTTTTACTTAATCCTGCCACAATTAATTTATTTACATTAGATGAAAAATATTTTAAAGCTAAAAAAATATCATTAGAAAATTCTAACGAAAGAGAATTACAAAGTATACTTGATAAGTTTTTATCTGAGGAATTAACTCTAAAAAAAATAAAAGTTAAAATTCAAAGAAAGAAAAATATAGAATTCTTAGAAAAGCTAAGAGAACTTGCAAATGGGGATTCTGAAAGAATGATAATTCTATTTTATGCAATTTTGCTTGATTTAGAAAAAAACAAACTTTTAATTACTAATGATAATTTAAATATTAAATTTTCTGAAATAATAGAGAAACATAATTTTTCTTATTTTGATACATTAAAATTTGGAATAATTTTCACAAAAAAAGATTTATCGAATTTAAAAAATTGGATAGAAAAAGAACTTGACAGTGTATCTATTATTGAGATTTTATCAAGCTTACCTACATTAAAAGAATTGATTAAAAATGAATTAGGTCCAATTAATAAAAGAGCAATATCAGCCGTAGAGAAATTATTTTTATAATTTCTCTACTTTATATTTTTATTTTAACTCGATATAAATACTGTAAATGATAATGTGGATGAGGTTAATAAATTATTACTTTTATGAGAAAAATTTGAAAATTACTAAAATGAGAAAAAACATTCTTTATTCTTTAATATTTTTCACTTACTAAATTGGATAAAATACTTAAAATAACTAATTTAGCAGGTAAGAAATGAAAACCAAATATATATATAATAAAATTACTATTCCTGAACAAAAAGAACTATATAGGCATAAAAATATATTAATAGAATTAGGTCTTATTTTTGATAATATGAAAAGAGACTATAGCAATAATGAAGAAATCTCAAATGAAGCTTTAGAAGAAATTATATGGATTTGTAAAAAAAATAACTTTAACTATGAAGTAAAAGAGATTGAAATTACAGATAAAGATATAATTTTTCAGAACTTATATACTCTAATATCTATAGATAATAATACTTTTTTTATAGAAAATAAAAAACAAAAGAAAAAAGTACTTAGTATTTTGATAAATGAAGAGGTAGGAATAGATAGAATAAATATTATAGATATACAAAAAGGTAAACTACTTACAATAAATAAAAAATTTGAAAATAAATTAAATAGACTTATTGAAATCACAAATATATTAATTGAAAAAAGAAATTCATTAGAATCTGATATAGATATTGATAATTTAATATATGTACTATCTTTATTATCAGAAAAATATGATAAAGATAATAGATTAAGTGCAAAATTAAATAAATTTAAAAATACTTTTATTAGTAAAATACTTAAAGATAGTCCAAATAAATTCTTATGCAATTGTGTTCCTGGATTTAATCCAGAAATTTCTTTTTATCTAAGAGATAAAAGAATTATAAACGATTTAACAAACAATCCAATTGATTTTAAACAGGAAACAAAAATTTGGGAGTACTTATATAAACAAGAAAATAGAAAATATATTGGAGTAAAGAAAGAACCAACTTTAAATGATTTATTTTATATGAAAAAAATTAAAGTTTTAATAAATAATTTTGAAACAAAATATGCTATTAATAAAATAGAACAAGTACATAATAAATTAAAAATTCATGTTTTTGACGGGAAGAATACATTTCCAATAAACCAATTATTTTCAAAAGAAGAACTTTTTAATAAAGTAAAAGAAGCAAGATAAAACTAAAATTTTTATTATTTCCCTCCCCCCTATTCCACGAATTTTTCATAAAAGTTCCAAGTATTTTAATTTCCTCTAGCAATAACACTATCTTTTTTATGAGTATCAATAAAAGCAGAAAGTAATATTATATCAATAACTATTGTCCCATTTTGGGACAATGATTATTTATATTTCAATCTGTAAGATTTTTAATAAATAAATTATATTAAAGTATAATATAAAAATGAATAAGTATTTGGATTATAATGACATATTGTTGATTGAAAAATATAGTATTGAAAAATGTATTGATATTCTTTTAAATGTGAAGAATCATAAAGATACAGATTATTATAAAGGAAAATATAAAGGTTTTTTATATTTAAAAAAACTTATCATTTATATAAAGAATAAAAAAATTAATTTAAAGCATTATAATCTTTATGATATATTAAAAACACAAAAAAATAATATAAGATATACATATTATTATAATCAAAGTTTTTTAGATGGTATATGTGCTGCGTTGTATGAAAGTATGAATTTTTTATCTGAAATGAATCAATAACTAAAATTTTATTAAAATTAATTTTTACTAGTATTTACCAAATAAAGAAGATAATGAATTTTTTGATTTAAATTCTTTTTTTGTTTTTTAAGATTTTTACTTGTTTCAAAACAATTTACGAAATTAAATAAATATGTATTTAAATTAACTTTGTTGTGACAAGTGTTGTTATTGATTTAATTTTTTTATTATTACTATTATTACAAAATATAACAATTTATTACTATTATACTATATGTAATCTATATCTAGAAACCAACAAATGGGAATTTGTCTAGCCTTGTTGTGACAAGTGTTGTAGTTTTCTGAGACAAGTATTGTAGTTTGTTGTGACAAGTGTTGTAGTTTTCTGAGACAAGTATTGAAGTTTGTTGTGACAAGTATTGAAGTTTGTTGTGACAAGTGTTGTTATAAATGGGATATTTTAGTTTTTGTTGTGACAAGTATTGTTATAAATAAGTATTTAAAAAGAAAAATTTAATAATCTTCAAATAAAAAGTCTCAAAAATGTACATTTTTAACAAAAATACAGCAAAAGTTAGTCTCACTCGTAAAATAGACTACAAAAGTTAGTTTCATATTGAAAAAATTGTAGCAAAACAAGGTATCACTAACACTAAAAAGTACATTTTTGTGCAAAAGTAAGTCGTGAATACCTTAAAAGTATTACAATTTGTAGTCACGTTTAAGTTCAAATGTTTTATAATCTTTTAATTGATTTATAACAAAAGTTAGTATCACTTTAAAAATGATATTACAAAAGTAGGTATTAAATAAAATAATTAACAAAAGTAGGTATTAATATGAGTGGTAATAATAATTTAGATATTAATTCTAAATCACAAATAGGAGAAATTAGATTTCCTAGATCACAAGCACAAGCAGATTATAAGATTGAAAAGAAAAAAGTAGTTAGACGTGATGGTACAGTTTTTTATAAAAAAACAACTACTACGAATGATGAAAAAATAGCTGATGCTTGTGTTCAAATTTTTCAACAATCAAGTTTGGCAAAAGAATTTGATTATGATAATTTAAGAGAAAATGCTATTAAAAATTTATTACCTCGTTTTAATAAATATAAGCTTATTGTTACTGATGATGTTACAAAAAAAGAAAAAGATAAAATTGAAGAAAAACAAGAAATTGCAATTGCTCAGTATATAAGGGATTATATTGAAAAAAATATTGATTTGACATTTCAAATAGACTTTGACAAATTTATAAAAATGACAGGAATAAAAAGTGCAGAAAGAATTGGTAATGCTCTTAATATGCTCGATGAAGTACAGAGTAAAGCTAGTTATGAATATAAACTTCCTGTAATAAATGAAGATTTTTCACAAATAACTTATGAATTAACAAAAGTTTCAACTATACCAAGAATATCACTTATTTTAGATGAAGATATGGGAAAAAAATATAATACAATTTCTGAATATGCTCAAAGTGATATAAAAAATAAAAGAAAACATATACTTGGAATAAAATTTGATATAAATAAATCTTATTTGTCTTCTGTATTAGGCTTAGGAAGAGATTATACTGCAACAAATAGAAAAGATAGAAATAATTTTACTTCATCATATTCTTATAGGCTTGATATTTTAATAAAATCTATAGAAAAAGTTCAACATATTTCAAAGTTTAATTATTTTACTTTTGAGCAAATTCAAAAAAAATTTGGTACACAATTTAAAGAATATAGAGATTTTAAACGAAGAGTATTGCTTCCATCAATAAAAGATATAAATGAATATACTTATTTAAATATAGAATTAATTGAGCATAGACAGAATAATGCAAAAAATCGAGAAGTTGAAGGAATTAGCTTTAGAATAACAAAAAAGATAAGTATAGATAAGAAAACAAAATTTGGTGTAGATAAGACTGCATATTATATTGCATCAAGATTATTCTATTTTACAAATGAGAAAATTGATAATTTATTAGGTTTTGCAAAACATATAGAAAAAACTTTTAATTCATTAGATATTGTTTTATATGATGGAAAATATATAAATGAATGGAAAGATGAAGCAGATAAAGCAGTAGAAGCTGAAGCAGAATTGATAAAAATCTTGGAAGATAATAATAGGTTATTTATACAAAAAGGTATAGAGTATGATGAAAAGAGAATGTGTATAGTACAAAAAGAAATAATCCAAAATGAAGAGGGAGTTCCTGCTTCAAAAATTAAAATTATTACAACTTCAAATTATCGAGTAGAAAATCCTATCACTTCTCTTATATATATAAAAGAATTAACAGATAGAGAAGGAGAAAGCTCATATTCAATTTTAGATTTTTTACCCTTCTCTATTGCATTATCTGATGGATGGAAGAATATTGACAATGTTGAAGATTATATAAGATTCAAAAAAAATATTATCGAAATATTAATAGAAAAGAGAATTAACCATATAAAAGTAGAAAACAAAGAAATACAAGAACTATTATATACAAATATTGTAAGGGAAAATATTAAGGAAATTAATGATAAGTACAGAGAAATAATTAAAAGTCTTGTAAAATAATTCTCCAAACTCCCTATTAAGGGAGTTTGAAATTAAGCAGTTTTTTGTTCATTAGAATTTGATTTAACTTTTTGCTCTTTTTTCCATGTATTTATTAAAATAGTAAGTGTTGTTAATTTTAGAAAATCTTCAGATATATTAAGATTTTCAAAAATTTCTTCATTAGTTTTTTCTGCAGCAACTTTCTCTAAAATATCCTCTTTCTTATTTAAAAGAATAGTATCAATATATTTATTTGATTTAATAATTTTTTCTAAATGATTTTTATAAAGTTCACATTGAACTGAAATTTCATCTAGAGACTTACCACTCTCAATTAAATTTTTAATTTCATCTTCTTTTTCTGAAACTTTTCCCTCAACGAATTTAAAAATTTCGTTTTTAGGTCCGATACCAATTTTGAAGCATTCCTCAATAGTTTTATCAAGTTTATCTGTAGCATCAATAATATTTGTATGTAAAGAACCAACTTTTTCAGTTATAAGTGAAAAAGCATCCTTTGAACTATTTGTTAATACTGAGTTGCTAATTGTTTTAGATATATCTGACATAATGCCTTCAATTGATGTTGCAGCAAAGATAAGTTTTCTTTGATTATTTGAACTTCCTGGAACAACAAAAAATGGTGTTTCTGGCGAATTTGTAATTTCATAAACTGCTTTACCGATTACTTTAATTCCTCTTTCTTTGTTTCTTTGAGAAGTAAAGTCTTTTGTTTTTGTTAAAAAGAAGTTTGTTATATGTGAAATACTATTTATTGTAGTATTTATATCTTTTCTAACATTTTCTTTCGAAGTTTCAATAGATGCAATTTCTATCAATTTAGAAATAGTTTCAGTTTCTCTACTTTTCTTACTTTTTTTATTTTCTACTTTACTAACATATTCTAATGCTTTCTCAATTAAAATTAAAGATTCAGTATTTTTAATTTTTAATTTGTCTTCAATATGATGTAATAATTCAACCATATTTGTTGAGTTATTAGTTTTTAAATTCTCATTTTGAGATTTTTTAATTTTTTCTGCCATATTTTTTCCTTTTTGATTTTATAGAGCTTTTTATACCTGATTGCTCTGCAGGTCATTAAACATAATTTCCAAAGAAAATTATTTACAATAAATCATTTTTTAGATGATTTTAAGTCTATTCAATAATGAATATTATAATATTATTGTTAGAGTACTTAAATAATACTTAATATATAAAAACAATTATTAATAATATTTATTTAAATAAAGTACTTTTTTTAGGACTGTATTAGCAGCTTAAAATAATAATAAGTAGTTTAAATGTGTTTTTGATAAGATTTAAATAATTTTATATAACTTAAGGAATATATAAACAATAAAATTGTAAATTAATAGTATTCATTTTTTGAATTATCTATAATAATAATAGATATAAGTTTGTTGCGAGAGCAATAAGCTGTGCCAAAAAGGCAAATGGAGTAGAGATACATCCAAAAGGGCAAAAGTTTGTAAACTATAAGATAGAAGTCTTGTAGCCCAGGTGAGAAACCAAAAGAAGTTTGCGAAGGTATAGTCTATAATCTAAATAATTAGATTGTAGAGTGTTTCAGAGTAGTTGCTCAAAAGAGCTAACCCGTAAAGGGATACAAAAGATTGTATTCCTTACGGGATACTACTATTTGTATCCTTTTAGTTTTTAACTTATAAAAGGATAAAA